>JAGBTC010000271.1 GCA_017631545.1 Oscillospiraceae bacterium | reverse complement strand
TATGGGCTGAATAAATTACTCAGCAGCAGCCTCAGTGGCCTGATCCTGGCCCTGCTTGCCCTCTTGGATGGCGTTAGCCATGACAGAGGAGATCAGCTTGATGGCGCGGATAGCGTCGTCGTTGCCGGGGATGACGTAGTCGATCTCGTCGGGATCGCAGTTGGTGTCGACGATAGCGACAATGGGGATGTTCAGCTTGCGGGCCTCGTTGATGGCGTTGCGCTCCTTGCGGGGGTCAACGACGAACAGGGCGCCGGGCAGCTTGCGCATCTCGGTCACGCCGCCCAGATACTTCTCCAGCTTAGCGATCTCGCCCATGTGCTTGATGACTTCCTTCTTGGGAAGCATATCGAAGGTGCCGTCCTCCTGCATCTTCTTCAGCTGGTTCAGACGGTCCACACGACCACGCATGGTCTTGAAGTTGGTCAGCATACCGCCCAGCCAACGATTGTTCACGTAGTACATGCCACAACGGGTAGCCTCTTCCTTGATGGCGTCCTGCGCCTGCTTCTTGGTGCCGACGAACAGGATGCTCTCACCCTTCTCGCCCAGCTCACGCACGAAGGAGTAAGCCTCCTCCAGCTTCTTCACGGTCTTCTGCAGGTCAATGATATAGATACCATTGCGCTCGGTGTAGATGTAGGTGGCCATCTTGGGGTTCCACCGACGGGTCTGGTGACCGAAGTGAACACCGGCCTCCAGAAGCTGCTTCATAGATACGACTGCCATTTTGTTTTCCTCCTAAAATTTGTTTTTGTTACCTCTGGAACGTTCATCTCCCCTGCCAACCCGAGGCAGCCGGGCAACCGGCAGAAAATCCCATTCCATGCGTAATGCTCGGATATTTTAGCATAGTTATTTGCCTTTTGCAAGCTTTTTTTGCTATTTATAAGCAACTTTTTTCAGCGGAAGCGCTTCCCCTCTGCGTCCAGCGCCTCTTTGCGATGAAAAGAGACAAATTCCGGAGCGAATTGGGGGTAATGCTGACAGAATGCAACGCGGATCAGCTCAGGGTTGAGACCGGGATTCTGGGCGGCCAGCACCGCGTCAAGAATCATGGTGTCGCTTCTGCCCTCCACCGTCCATTTTTTAATCAGGGGGATCAGATCCACCTGTGTCACGCCGGACTTGGCCTTCTTGGACTTTTTCTCCACCACCAGACTTTCGCGGCTCAGCAGTTCCTTCAGCGCGTTTTCCGCGCCCATGGGTCGGCCTGCAGCGTAGTCAAAGGTAAGGATGTAATTCAGATGTGTCAGCGCCTTAATGGGGCGCTCGGCCTTATAGCACTTGTGGATCACAATGCCCTCGGGCAGGGCGGCGTTCATGCGCTTGGGCACCTCCTGCTCGCTCACGCCGTCCAGCAGGCCGAACTCCAGAATCTCGCACTGGCTGGAGTAGCCCACGGACAGGGGCAGGGCGATGGACACGAAGGCGTGGGGGTTAAAGCCCTCGGTGTGCTTGATGGGGATACCAGCCCGGAAGAAAGCACGCTGGAAGGTACGCATCAGGTCAAGGTGTGAGATATAGCGGGCGCGGCCGGTCTTGGAAAAAAGCAGACGATGCTCAGCCATTGCACACACCTCCCGACAGGAATTTGTTTGCTCCGCAGCCGGAGCAGCGGGTGCGGCAGTCGGGGGTAGTCACCGAGTTGTAGCACTGCTCGCGCTCCCGCCACAGGAATTCCCGGCTTACACCCACGTTGGGTACCGACCAGGGGAACACCTCGTCCTTTTCCCGAACGCGGTGGACATAAAAATCACCGTTCAGACCGCAGGCGGCCAGGGCGTCCATCCAGCGCTGATAATCAAAATATTCGCTCCACGAGTCAAATTTCGCCCCGTGCTCCCACGCCCACTCCAGCACATCGGCCAGGCGGCGGTCGCCTCGGGAGAACACGGCCTCCATATAGCTGGTCTCCGGGTCGTGCCAGTTGTAGGTGATGGACTTGTCCCGCTTAAGAGCGTCGCGCAGCAGGTTCACTCTGCGCTGATACTCCTCCACCGGGATCTGTGCCTCCCACTGGAAGGCGGTGTGGGGTTTGGGCACAAACCACGAAGTGGACACGGTAATGCGTACGCCCCGTGCCTTGTTGGGGGCGCACTCCTTCCACGCAAAATAGACCTTGCGGGCAAGGTCGGCAATGCCAAGAACATCCTCGTCCGTTTCCGTGGGCAGACCCAGCATGAAATACAGCTTCACACCGTTCCAGCCACCGGAAAAGGCGGTGCGGCAGGATTGGAGCAGATCCTCCTCCCGCAGATTCTTGTTGATGGCGTCACGCAAACGTTGGGTGCCCGCCTCGGGGGCGAAGGTCAACCCGCCCTTACGCACCTTCTGCAGGCGCTGCATCAGATTCATGGAGAAGGTGTCCGCCCGCATGGAGGGCAGAGACAGGCTGATACTGCGCGGCTGACAGAAATCCAGCAAATCATCACACAGATCCACCAGACCGGGATAGTCGGTGGAGGAAAGGCTGGACAGGGTGATCTCCTGATAGCCCGAGTCAAGGCAAGCCTGCTTACCCATCTCAGCCAGCTGCTTGGCGTCCCGGCAGCGCACCGGGCGATAGGCATACCCCGCCTGACAGAAGCGGCAGCCCCGGATACAGCCCCGAAACAGCTCCAGCATCACCCGGTCATGAACGATCTCAGTGGAGGGAATGATGGTCTTGACGGGGAAATAGGCCTCGTCCATGCGCTCCACAATGCGCTTGGTCACCGTTTCCGGTACACCGTCTTTGGGGGTAATGGCCTTGAGCGTACCGTCCTCGTTATAGGTTACATCGTACAGGGAGGGCACATAGATGCCGGGGATCTTGGACGCCTCACGCAGAAGCTCCGCCTTGGTCCACTCCTCGTCCCGCGCCTTGCGGTACAGCTCGATGTACTCCAGCGTGACCTCCTCGCCCTCGCCCAGCACGAAAAAGTCCACGAAGGGCGCCAGCGGCTCGGGATTGTAGCAGCAGGTGCCGCCCGCCACCACCAACGGAGCTAGGTCGGTACGCTGCTCACTGCGAAGGGGCAGCCCTGCCAGATCCAGCATATTCAGCACATTGGTGTAGGCCATCTCATAGCCCAGCGAAAAGCCAATGATGTCAAACTCCCCGATGGGGTCGCCGCTCTCCAGTCCGTAGAGCAGAATGCCCTCTTTTCGCATCTGCTCCTCCATGTCGCCCCAGGGCGCGTACACGCGCTCGCACCACAGGCCGGGCTGCTCGTTCATCAGGCCATACAGAATCCGGCAGCCCAGATTGGACATACCGATCTCGTAGGTATCAGGAAAACACAGGGCAAAGCGGGTATCCACCTGGCTGCGCTTTTTGACCACGGCGTTATATTCCCCGCCGGTATAACGGGCAGGCTTTTGTACATTGGGAAGGATCCGTTCCAACATTCGATTCATAAAATTTATCCATCCTCTCAAAAAACAGACAGAATCATTTTACCCCTTCCCTCTCACTTTCGCAACCCTTTTTTCCGTCAACTTTCGCCCAGTACAAAAAAGCCACAGCGCACACAGGGGCAGCGTGATTCCACCGCCCCGGCAAACACACATTCCGCCCAGCAAAAGAAGCACTCCCAGTGTTCCCCTTCCGACCCATTCGCACAGCCGCCGGGCGCGATCCGGCTCGGTGTGCAGGCTGAGCGCGCACACCAGCGCCCGCCCCCCGTCCAGCGGCGGCAGCGGCAGCAAATTGAACAAAGCAAGGGCCAGATTGATTCCGGCAAACAGCAGTGACCGCTCCCCCGCACTCTGGGCGCTCACCACCGCCAGCAGTACATTGACTGCCGGCCCGGCAAGGGCGCAAAAAAGCTCCCTGCCGTATGACAGGGAGCGTTCCAGCACCAACTCCGCACCCACTGCGCTCAGCCGAAGACGGCGAATCTGCCCGCCCAGCAGCAAAATTGCTGCCCAGTGTCCCAGCTCGTGTACCGCCGCTGAACACAGCGCAAGCGCAAGCACCCCCTGGTTGTCGGTATAATTCAGCCAGGCCATCAACAGCACAAAGCCGCCGGTCACCTCTACCCTACCCCAGCGCAAGACCGTTCCCTTCCGGGTCAATGTAGCGCAGCGGATCCAGACCCATTCCGTTCAGTCGCACCTCAAAGTGCAGGTGCGGCCCGGTGGAGCGCCCGGTAGAGCCCACCTGCGCCACCTGCTGCCCCACCTGTACCCGGTCCCCCTCAGACACGGTAATGGCGCTGCAATGAGCATAAAAGCTTTCCACGCCGCTTTCGTGGGCGATGCGGACATAGGGTCCGTGATCCTCGTTCTCCCCCACCTGCGTCACCGTCCCATCCGCAAAGGCATTGATCCGCTCACCTTCGGATGCGGCCACATCCACCCCCGTATGAAAGCCATCCTGTCCCAGAATGGGATGCTCCCGGTAGCCATAGGCAGAGGTCACCGAGCCGAACACCGGGGTAGCGATGTGCTGCGCCCCAAGGCTGAGCCACTGCATACTGTACCCCTCCGGGGGCGGCGCACCGTTATAGACCACTTCTTGCACCACCGCCCCGGCCGCAAGAGCCTGCTCCGGTTCCGGTTCCGGCTCCGGTACAGGCATCGGAACCCTCTCCTG
>JAGBTC010000028.1 GCA_017631545.1 Oscillospiraceae bacterium | reverse complement strand
CTGCCGCCTGATCCCGCCACTCAGGATTGGACGCGTCGATCACGTGGAGCAGCAGGTCGGCAAACTCCAGTTCCTCCAGTGTGGCCTTAAAGGCCTCCACCAGATGGTGGGGCAGCTTGGAGATAAAGCCCACCGTGTCCGAGATGAGTACGGTGCAGGTGTCGGAAATTTCAAGAGTACGCGTGGTGGTGTCCAGCGTGTCGAACAGGCGGTTGTTGGCCGGAATGTCCGCCCCGGTCAGCTTGTTGAGCAGGGTGGACTTGCCTGCGTTGGTGTAGCCCACGATGGCCACCACGGGCACCTCGTTTTTGATGCGGCGCTCCCGCTGCACGCCACGCACCCGGCGCACCTCTTTCAGCTCGCTCTCCAGCTTGGAGATCTTGCGGCGGATGTGCCGTCGGTCGCTCTCCAGCTGGGTCTCGCCCGGGCCACGGGTGCCGATGGCGCCCTCCTGCCGCTCCAGATGCTTCCACATACCCAGCAGGCGGGGCAGCAGGTACTTGTACTGCGCCAGCTCCACCTGCAGCCGCCCCTCCCGGGTACGGGCACGCTGGGCAAAAATGTCCAGAATGAGGGCGGAGCGATCCAGCACGGGCACCTTCAGCTCCTCGGAAAGCACCCGCTGCTGGGAGGGGGACAGGCTGTTGTCAAAAATCACCATGTCCGCATCCAGCGACTGCACCAGTTCCTTCACCTCGACCACCTTGCCTTCCCCGATGAAGGTGCGCGGATCGGGACTGTCCTTGGATTGAACCACCACGCCCACGCTCTGTCCGCCTGCCGTTTCCAGCAGGGCGGCCAGCTCCTCCATGGAGGTGTCGGTGGCGTTTTCGTCGTTGTTCAGGCTGTGGGCGTTCAACCCCACCAGCACCGCGCGCTGAATGCGCTCTTTTGTATTGTTCTCGGTCATAAAACCCTCCGGTTTATTCCTTGCAGTAGGCTTCCACGATCTGGCCAATATACATGGTGTGGAAGTCGCTTTGAGGATACCATTTTTCCTTCACATCGGCAGGCATGGCGGCAGGATCCATGGGCTGGGCGTACTGCTTGCGGCACACCAGCACCAGCCGCGCCTGCTCAAAGTAGGGCGCACCCCCCTCGCCGCAGGCCACGGTGAAGCCACATTCTTTCACCTTGTCCACCTCACGCCCGGACTTGGCTCCGCACAGGGCAAGCTGGGGCTTATACTCCGCGTCGAAGAAAGACAGGGTGAAATACTCCTCCCGGTCGATAAATTCCCTGGTATGGCGCTGGGGACGCACATAAATGGTGGCCACATTTTCTCCCCACAGCACGCCCAGTCCGCCCCAGCTGGCAGTCATGGTGTTGCACCGCTGCGCACAACCGGCAGTGATGAGCATCCACTCATCCCCCACGAGAGAAAACACATTTTCCTTCAGCGCCTTTGGTTCGATTTTCCGCAGCATACAAAGCCCTCCTGTTCGATGATATGACCCGGTCAACCTTTCTCCTGCTCAAAACGGGGACAGACGAACGCATTGACCACCCACGCACAGAACACGCCCAACAGCGTCTGGAACACGCGCAGGATGGCATACACATATATGTTGATATCGGTATCTCTGTCCCGTACCAGACAGATGATGAAAATAATTGCTGCGATGCCGCAGAAGTTTTCGCACCGCACCAGCTCCGCCAGCCACAGGGTCAGAAGGATCCCCAGCAGAATGATGGCCAGATCCGTCAGCACAAAAACTGCCCCCTGGCCGGCATAGGTGCCGTACCGCACGCTCAGAGGAAGGGCGCACAGTCCCACGGCAAGCCCCAGCAGGGTGGCTTTGATGCGGCGTTTTCCGAACTGTCTGGTTTTTTCCACGCTGTCGCGCATTTCAATGACGGCGTACATATAGCAAAACAGCGGATGAATATTGAACGCGGGAAACCAGATACGCACCACCTGCCAGATGGCAAAGGACAGCGCAACGGCCAGCAGGCTTTTCACCTTTCGCATTCCGATTCCGGGCAGCGTGATCTTATCCATCGCACACACTCCTTTTCAATGTATGCACAAACGAGCTGCCCTTAGTATATGCCGATAAATAAAAACCGATAAACAAAAAACCGCACCGTGAAACGGTGCGGTTTTGAATGCGGATCTTACTTGTCCAGGCCGAACTTCTTGTTGAAGCGGCTGACGCGACCGCCAGTATCCACCATCTTCTGCTTGCCGGTGTAGAAGGGGTGACACTTGGAGCAAACTTCCACGCGGATGTCCTTCTGGGTGGAGCCGGTCTCGATCACATTACCGCAGGCGCAACGAATGGTGGTCTGCTCATAGTTGGGATGGATGCCTTCCTTCATTTGTGTTCACCTCTTTCATGTTTCATGGTTTTCGGGAAAGCGCATTTAGCAGTATAGCACGGTCTTTTTTGAATTGCAAGAGTTTTTGCGTAATTTTTTAATTTTTTTAGACCTCCACAGCCCGGTCCAGGGCGAAAAACCACAGCAGGCGGCGCACCACCGGCCGTCCGGTCAGCTTTTCCAGCGCGTGGGCGTAGACCTGCAGCTGGGGACGGTACTCCCCGGCGCGCCGGGCCACATTCTGCTCGCTGACCCGGTCGGACTTGAAATCCAGCACGGTGATCCCCTCGTCCGTTTCAAACCAGCAGTCCACCACGCCCTGCAGCAGCAGTTCCTCCCCCTGCGCTGCGGGGTAATACTCCCGGGCAGGGACGAGCAGGGAGAACTTGAATTCCCGATGAACCTGCGCCCGGGTCACCTGCTGCCCCAGCGGGGAACGGAAAAAAGCCGCAAAGCGCTCCACATCCACCGCCTGCGCCTGCAGGGGGGTAATGTACTCCTCTTGCGCCAGCTGCGCGATCTGCGCGGACAGCTCCTCCCGGGAGCCGGTGCGGGCAAAATCCAGATACTCCATCACCTGATGCAGCGCCGTGCCGCGCTGGGCGGCGGTCAGCCCCATGGTCTCCGCGGCAAACTGCGGCCGGTACAGGGTGGAAGCGGTGGGGACGGCGGGCGGCGGGGTCTGCTCTGCCGCCTCCTGATCCTTGGCCCGCCCCTTCAGCTGGGTGGCGGTGATCTTGGAGGGAATGTCCGTCACCGCGTAAGGGTACTGCCAGCCAAAGCAGCGCTGCAGCCACTGCTCGCTGGGCTGGGGCAGGGTGCGCTCCTGCGCCTGTTCCACCTCTGCGTCCCCTTCTTCCACCGTCTCCCGGCGGACGATACGGATGTCCCAGGGGAAGGTGTAGTCCGCATTGACAGCAAAGCCCAGCCCGGCACATTGGCGCAGGCAGGCGCCGCTGCTGCGGGTCAGGGCGGACAGCAGGATCCACTTGCCCATGCAGTCGCACTCGGCCAGCGCCTGGGGGGCAACGGGACTGTCGGCATCCTCGGCCAGGGCGGACAGCACCTTTTCCGGCGACGCCACGGACATGGTCAAAATCAGTTTTTCCTGCGCCCGGGTCATGGCTACATACAAAAGACGCAGTTCCTCCGACAGCATCTCCCGTTCCAGCGTTTGGGCCACCACATGCCGAGCCAGCGTGGACACCTCAAGGTTTTCCTCCCGATCCAGATACTTCGGCCCCACGCCCTGTTTGGAGTGGAAAAGGACCGGGCGCTTCATATCCTCCCGGTTGAAGCGCCGGGCAAGGCCGCATACGAACACCACCGGAGCCTCCAGTCCCTTGGAGCGGTGGATGGACATGATGCGAACGCCCTCGTTTTCCCGGGCGGAGGGCACGCTCACCTGCCGTCCCTGCGCGCGCAGGCGCTCCAGCCGGGTAAGGAAGTCAAACAGCGTGCGGCAGCCAAGCCCCTCCTGCTGGCGCGAAAGCTCATACAGCGTCAACAGGTGCGAGCGGCGCTCCTCTCCGCCGGGCATGGCGGAAAACAGCCCCAGCAGGTTGGTCGTTTCATAAATGTGCCAGATCAGCTGGCTGCAGGTGCGCTCTCCTGCGCCCAAGCGCAGGCGCTCCAGCTGCTCGAGAAATTGGGCGCAGTCCTGCTCGCCCCGCTGGGCGGCCTGCACCACCGCGTCGTAAAAATCGCCCTTGGATTGGCTGCGAAGCTGAGCCAGCCGGTCGCCGGAAAAGGCATACACCGGCGAGCGCAGCGCGGCGATGAGGGGTACATCCTGATGGGGGTTGTCCACGATCTGCAGCAGCGCCAGCGCCACATTTACCTGGGTGGTGGCAAACAAGTCCTCCCCCACCGGCGCAGACCAGGCGATCCCCTGTTCCTCCAGCGCAGTGATGTACTGCCCCAGCACCGGGCCGGGGGAACGCAGCAAAATCATGATATCGCTTGGCCGCAGGGTGTGGGTCTTGCCCTTGAGTCCCACCTGCATTCCCTCGTCCATCATTTGGCGGATGCGGGCGGCCACGCACCGGGCCTCCAGCAAATTTTTATCCTCGGGCAGGTCGATGTCCGGGTCGCCCCCGGCCTCCACCACATCCAGCGCCACGCGCCAGTCCCCCTGCTCGGGAAAGTCCGTGGAGCCGGGCACCAGCGCCTGCTCCCGGGTGTACTCCAGCTCGCCCAGTTCGGGGCTCATCAGGTCGCGGAACAGGTCGTTGACCCCCTCCAGCACCTGCGCCCGGGAGCGGAAATTGCTGGTGAGCAGCACCTTGCGCCCCTCCCCCTCCTGCGCCTTGTCCCAGAACTTAAAGTTCTCGTAGCGCTGCAGGAAGATGGTGGGGTCGGCCAGACGGAAGCGGTAGATGGACTGCTTCACATCACCCACGGTAAAGCTGGTGCGCCCACCGTCGGACACGGCGCGGAAGATGGCGTTTTGCACCTGATTGGTGTCCTGAAATTCGTCCACCATCACCTCGTCAAAGCGAGCCGAGCAGCTGCGCGCCAGCTCACTGTACTGCCCGGTGGCCGGGTCGTACAAAAGCGCGACCGCCAGATGCTCCAGATCGGAAAAATCCACCAGTCCGCGCCGGCGCTTCTCCTGCTCAAATTCCCGACTGAATTCCAGCACCAGCCGCATCAGCTCCCGCACAGCAGGGGCGGCGCGGCGCAGATCCTCCAGCAGCACCGTATTGGGCTGGCTGAACCATTCAACCAGCTTGTCCAGTTGCTTTTTCGTCCGGGCGCGGATGCTTTTGACCCGCTCGGCACACACCTCGTCCTCCACCCCGCGTTTGGCGCCCGCCCGGGGGAAGGGAATAGGCAGCGCACCGGCCATGTCGTCCCAGCGTTCCATTCGTTTGAAGGCGGCCAGCGCGTCCATGCTCTGCTGGAGCGTACCGGAAAAGTTGGCGCTGAGCGTCTTGTCCTGCTGGGCCAGCTTCCACGCCTTTTCCAATCGGGCATAATGGTAATCTGCCCGGCGGCGGGCCAGCTCCATCAGCTGCTGTCCCCACGGGGTGTCCGTCACATCGTTCACGCCCTCCAGCTGCCAAAGGCGCTCCTGCTCCCGCAGCCAGTGCTCCGGGTCGGCGTGACTTTGCACCCGGCCGTACACATCCAGCACGATCTGCATCAGCCGGCTGTCGTCCCGGCCGGCGGACAGGGCGTCTACCAGCCGGGCAAAGTCATCCTCCGGCCGCAGCTGTTCGTAGCGCCGCTCCATCACCCGGCTGAGCGTCTGGTTCATCAGGATCAG
>JAGBTC010000270.1 GCA_017631545.1 Oscillospiraceae bacterium | reverse complement strand
TTGGCGTCGACGGTAAAGCTGTTGCCGATGGCGAGAATATTCATAGGCAGACTTCCTTTCGTGGGGTGCTATGATGCCCGATTATACGGCGGTTAGCCGGCTCTGTCAAGAAAAACTCCGGAGCGCGACAATGTCGTTCTCCGGAGTTTTTGTTTTATATCGTGATGAATTACACCAGCTTGGCGCTGTTGATCTTCACGCCGGGGCCCATGGTGGAAACCACGGTGCAGCTCTTAACATAGGTGCCCTTGGCCGCGGCAGGCTTGGCCTTGATGATAGCGCCCATGATGGCGTTGAAGTTGTCAGCCAGCTTCTCCGCGCCGAAAGAGACCTTGCCGATGGGGCAGTGGATGATGTTGGTCTTGTCCAGACGATACTCCACCTTACCGGCCTTGATCTCGTTGACGGCCTTGGTCACGTCCATGGTGACGGTGCCGGCCTTGGGAGAGGGCATCAGGCCCTTGGGGCCCAGAACCTTACCCAGACGGCCCACCACGCCCATCATGTCGGGAGTGGCGACGACCACGTCGAACTCAAACCAGTTTTCCTTCTGGATCTTGTCGACCATGTCCAGCTCGCCAACATAGTCGGCGCCGGCGGCCTTGGCCTCGTCAGCCTTGGCGCCCTTGGCAAAGACCAGCACGCGCTGGGTCTTACCGGTGCCGTGGGGCAGAACGATGGCGCCGCGCACCTGCTGGTCAGCGTGACGGGAGTCAACGCCCAGCTTGACGTGCAGCTCAACGGTCTCATCGAACTTGGCGGGAGCGGTCTTGACGACCAGATCCATAGCCTCGCTCACATCGTACAGAGCGGCCTTGTCGATCTGCTTGGCGCTCTCCTGATACTTCTTGCCTCTAAACATAGTTCATTCCCCTCCTTACTCGCCCACAATGACGCCCATGGAACGAGCGGTGCCGGCGATCATGCTCATGGCAGACTCGATGCTGGCAGCGTTCAGGTCGGGCATCTTGGTCTCAGCGATCTTGCGGACGTCCTCCTTGCTGATGGTGGCCACCTTGGTCTTGTTGGGCACACCGGAAGCAGTCTCCAGGTTGCAGGCCTTCTTGATCAGAACGGCAGCAGGAGGAGTCTTGGTGATGAAGGTGAAGGAACGGTCGGCGTAGACGGTGATGATCACGGGGATGATCAGGCCCACGTCGTTCTTGGTGCGCTCATTGAACTCTTTGGTAAAAGCGGCAATGTTGATGCCGTGCTGACCCAGAGCGGGGCCAACAGGGGGGGCGGGGGTCGCCTTGCCGGCGGGAATCTGCAGTTTTACGTAACCAGTAATTTTCTGTGCCACGAAAGAGCACCTCCATAATTGAAATGTGGTTTGATGGCGGAACGCGGTGCGTCCCTCCCACTTGAGTGCGGTCTGTGACCGCGGGAAAACGAATTAAGCGTTGACTTCGACCTGATCCAGCTCCAGCTCCACGGGGGTCTCGCGTCCGAACATGGACACCACCACACGCACCTTGCTGCGTTCCAGATCGATCTCTTCCACGGTGCCCAGGAAGGATTCCAGAGCGCCGTCGGTGATGCGAACGCTGTCGCCCACCTGATAGCTGACGATGATCTCGCGCTTTTCCACGCCCAGAGAGGCGATGTCGCTCTCGGACAGGGGGATGGGCTTGTTGCCCTCACCCAAAAAGCCGGTCACACCGCGGATGTTGCGGATCACATGCCAGGCCTCGTCCGTCATGATCATCTTGACCAGCACATAACCGGGGAACACCTTGCGCTCGACCTCTTTGGGGCCGTTGTCGGTGATCTCGGTGACGGTCTCCATGGGGATGCTGATCTCGTGGATCAGTTCCTGCATGTTGCGACCGGCCACATGCTTTTCAATGGTGGTCTTGACGGTGTTCTCATAGCCGGAGTAGGTATGCACGACATACCATTTTGCACTTTCAGCCATGACGCGCCTCTCAGTTTCCGAACAGATTGATGATGGCACCGACCACGCCGGCAGCCAGAGCGTCGAAAATCCAGATGAACGCACCCACGATCAGCACACAGATGATCACGATGACCGTGTTATTCACCGTCTGCTGGGTGGTGGGCCACTGGACCTTTTTCAGCTCACTCTTGAGCTCGCGCAGCCACTTGCCGATGCGGGCGAAGATGCCGGGCTTGGATTTCTTGGCAGGCTTCTTGTCCTCCTTGGCGGGGGCGGGCTGCTGATTCATTTCCTTTTCAGACATTTGGTACACCCTTCTTTCCTGTCAGCCGCGGCTGATTACTTCGTCTCGTTATGAACGGTGTGCTTTCTGCAGAAGGGGCAGTACTTGTTCATCTCCAGACGGTCGGGGTCGTTCTTCTTGTTCTTATTGGTGTTGTAGTTTCTCTGCTTGCACTCAGAACACCGCAGGGTGATCTTCACGCGTGCGCCGGCCTTTGCCATACGTTCGGCACCTCCTTTAATATTAGCGGAATCCGCTTTTTGAGCCAACAGCAAAAAACGCTGGATACGGCTCGATTGGGCCGGATCCAGCGAACAAACGCGCATAGCTGCGCTGTATGCTACGGTGCGATCCGGCAATTGCCTCCCTGTGTCCATGGTGGTGAGGGGGACCTGCACATAACACCGTAAAAATGTGCAGGACAAAAAAGCCCCTTTTCACAGGTAAGTGTTATTATAGCGGACACGCTGTACGATGTCAAGTGTTTTTTACGATAATTTCTCACAAGCATTGACAGCAGGCAAAACCCGGTGTTACACTTTCAAAAAGACATTCGTTTTTCTTATTTCGCACCGGGAGGAATTCAACTATGGATCAAGCCAAAGCGGCCGCGTTGAACCAAATCGACGCCATCTCCAACCTGATCTGCCATATGAGCGACGCCATCTGGGACGCGCCGGAGCTGGCCTTTCATGAACACCAGGCCGTCCGTATACAAATGGACACACTGAAGCAGCTGGGCTTTGAGGATATCCGCACCCAGCTGTGCAATATCCCCACCGCCTTTTCCGCCCGTTGGGGCAGCGGAAAGCCGGTGATCGGCTTTCTGGGCGAGTTTGATGCCCTGCCCAATCTGAGCCAGCAGGCCGGTGTATCGAAAAAGTCCCCCATCGTCCCCGACGGAAGTGGCCACGGCTGCGGTCATCATTTGCTCGGCTCGGGCAGCATTGCTGCCGCCTATGCCGTCAAGGAGTATCTGAGGGCCACGGGCAAGCCCGGCACGGTAGTATACTTCGGCTGCCCTGCCGAGGAAAACGGCTCCGGCAAGGCATTTATGGCCCGGGACGGCATTTTTGATGAGCTGGATCTGGCGCTGACCTGGCACCCCGGCAACACGACCGAGGTATGGTCGGACAGCACCCTCGCCAACTTTGCGGTACGCTACCGTTTCAAGGGTGTCAGCGCCCACGCCTCCGGCGCCCCCCACCTGGGCCGCAGCGCCCTGGACGCGGTGGAGCTGATGAATGTGGGCGTGCAGTTCCTGCGTGAGCATGTGCCTACCACCGTGCGGATGCACTATGCCATCACCGATGCCGGCGGCAACGCCCCCAATGTGGTACAGCCCAATGCCGAAGTATACTACCTGCTGCGCGCCCCCTCTGTGCCGCTGGTGCAGGAGGTGTACGAGCGAGTCAATGACATCGCCCGGGGTGCCGCCCTCATGACCGGCACCAAGGAAACCATCGAGTTTGTCAAATGCGCCTCCAACACCCTGCCCAACTGGACGCTGAACCGGGTGTTGGGGAGCAACCTCCATGCCGTCTCTCTCCCCGAACTGACACAGGAGGAGCTGGACTTGGCCCAGGCGTT
>JAGBTC010000269.1 GCA_017631545.1 Oscillospiraceae bacterium | reverse complement strand
GGCTGGGAGGACGGCGCTCCCAAGGTCATTCACGACCGGGTGCCGGTGACCCGTCTGTGCGCCCGGGATCGGCGCTACGGCGTGATCAGTCAGGTGTGGGTGCAGGAGCGGGGCAAAGCACCAAAGGTGAGCAAGGTGGTCAACGAGACCTTTCAGGCCGATGGCGGCCAGTGCCGCCGCATCTATACCATGCCGGGCAAAAGCGATCATCAGGCCATGCGCTACCAGGGGGACTATCAGATCGCACAGTCCCGGCGGGAGCAGCTGGAGCTGGAGGCGGATGTGGCCCTGCCCTTTTGTGTGTGGCCCGGAGAGCTGGTGCGGCTGGAGCGTACGGGCTGGGGAAGAAACGGGCTGTACCGGGCGGCGCAGGTGACGGTGAGTATGGACGAGCAGGGGTACGGCACGCGGATGGTGCTGGTGCCTACGGATACGATGCTGTGAGGTGAAAGCGATGTGGACATCGAAACAGAGTAAGCAGGGGACAGACTCCGGCCGTTTTGCGGCGGATATGGGGGTGGTCACCTCCGGCGGAGAGCTGTGCGGCGTGTACATGGGCACGGAGCGGCGCTGGCTGAGTGTGCTCTCGCCGGGCGGACTGCGCTGGCGCCCCCGGGTGGGGCAGCAGGTGCTGGTACTCAAGACCGGCCAGCAGGAGGAGGACGCCTGCATCCTTGCCGCCCAGCCGGAGGAACATGATCTGCAGCCCGGCGAAACCGCCCTGTGCGGCGACGGCTGTGGGGTGAAGCTGAGCCGGACGGGAGCGGTGGAGCTGACCGGACAGGTGTTGGTCAACGGGCTTCCGCTGCAGACATTGATCGAACAAACGGCGGCAGCGCTGCTGGGACAGGGAGGCTAAGATGCAGGAAGCGAAATGGAACGACGGGGATCTTGTCCCCAACGGCGCAGGGGACTTTCAGCGTCTGGAGGGAAGTCAGGCGCTGATCCAGCGTGTGCTGTTTAAGCTCAGCGCCCGACGGGGGGAATTCCCCTTTCTGCCCCGGCTGGGCAGCCGCCTGCACACGCTCTCGGCGGAAAAGCCCGGGGCGCGGCAGGCGCTGTGCCTGCAATATGTGTGTCAGGCGCTGGAGGACGAGGATGTGAGGGTGACCGGCGCGGACTATCACCAGCAGGGCGAGCAGGCGTGGGTCAAAGTGTACCTGCAGTGGCAGGGCGAGGCGCTGGAAGTGACCGCCCAGTTAGGAGGAACGGGAAATGAAGGATATTGAGCAGCTTTACTCCGATATGCTCTCGGACTTTGCCGCACGCACCGGCATGGAGGTGAGCACGGGGGGTGACCTGTCTGCCCGGCTGTACGCGGTGGCGGCGCAGCTTTATGCGCTGTACGCCCAGGCGGAATGGGTCAACCGACAGTGCTTTCCCCAGACGGCACAGGGGGAGTATCTGGACCGCCATGCCCAGCTGCGGGCGCTGGAACGCAAGCAGGCAGCCTGCGCCCGGGGTATGGTAAGCTTTTTCGGCGATGCCGATGGGGATGCCGAGCGGGTGATCCCGGCCGGAACGGTGTGCATGACAACGGGTCTGGTACGATTTGAGACCACCAGCGAGGGTGTGCTGGCAGCGGGGGAGACCCAGGTGGAGCTGCCGGTGCGGGCCATGGAGCCGGGCAGCGCCGGCAATGTGCGCGCAGGCAGCATCACCACCCTTGCCGCAGCGCCGGTGGGCATTACCGGCTGCATCAACAACGCGCCGCTGACCAGCGGTGCGGACGCAGAGGAGGACGAGGCGCTGCGCCAGCGTATTCTGGACAGCTTCCGCCGCCTGCCCAACGGCGCCAACGCTGCTTTTTACGAGCGGGAGGCGCTGGCCATTGAGGGGGTAGCCGCGGCGACGGCGCTGCCCAGAAGCCGGGGCGTTGGAACGGTGGATGTGGTGGTCGCCGCCCCGGGCGGTATGCCGGAACAGGCGCTGCTGGATCGGGTACAGGCGCACTTTGAGCAGTGCCGTGAAATTGCGGTGGATGTGCGCGCCGTGGCGCCCGAAGCGGTGAATGTGAATGTGACTGTGTGCGTGGCCTGCCGGCAGCCGGATGTGGTCTTTCCTCAAGTGGAGAAGGCGGTGCGAGGATGGTTCCTTGGTCAGCGGCTGGGGCAGAGCGTACTGCTGGCACAGCTGACCAGTCTGGTGTTCGGGGTGGACGGCGTGGAAAACTGCGTGGTGATCGCCCCCCAGACCGATCTGACCCTGACCAAGGGACAGCTGCCTGTGCTTGAAACGGTGACGGTGGAGGGGATGGAATGAGCAGTGCGGAAGATCTGAAGCGGCTGCTGCGTCCCCTTGGCGTTTACCGGCTGGAGAACTCCTTTTTCGGCGCGGAGCTGGACAGCGTGGGCAATGCGCTGGACGCGCTGGAGCAGACGATCGAGGACATCCAGCAAGAGATGCTGCCCGACACCGCCCGGGGTGAGGGGCTGGAACGGCTGGCCGCTTTGTTTCGGCGCAGGCCGGCGGCGGAGCAGCCGGAACAGATGGCGGCAGCACTGGCAGCATTGCTGCGGATTGCAGATGACAGCTTTACCCTGCGTGCCATCAACGACACGGTGAGCGGATGCGGTGTGAACGCGGTGGTAGAGGAGACCGGAATCAACCGGGTGAACGTGTGGTTTCCGTCGGTGCGGGGTATCCCGGCTGCCTTTGATCGGATCCGGGAGATCCTGGAGGATGTGCTTCCGGCTCATGTGGGGGTAGAGTACCGGTTCTGGTATCAAACCTGGGGTGAACTCAACCGTTACGCACTGACCTGGCGCACGGTGGAGCAGCAGGCCATGACCTGGCGGCAGCTGGAAATTTTGGAGCAATAAACAAAGCCCGGAGCCTTCTTGGCTCCGGGCTGCTTTTTGTATTCAGATGTCGTGTTCCGATTGGGCTTCCAGCAGCTGCGAAATGAGCGGATTGGACAGGAGAAATCCCTCCGGGGTGAAGCGCCAGCGGCCGCCCTGCTGTGTGACCCAGCCCTGCTGCCGGTAATGGAGCAAAAGAGTCTCCAACGGAGCAAAACTCATAGAATAAGTACGGCTGTACTCCTCCGGGTCGATGCCGCCGGTGGTACGCAGGCGGAGCATCAGATATTCCCGGGCCCGCTCCCGGTGGGAAATGGCCTGACAGCTGTCGGTGACAGACAGGCCGTTTTGCACCCCACGGATGTACCCGTCCAGATCCCGGATCAGACTGAACCGCTGAGCGCCAAAGTCCGAGTGCGCCCCCGGGCCAAAGCCAAGGTAGGGACGGGTAAGCCAGTAACGCAGGTTGTGCCGGGACTGCATTCCCGGGCGGGCGAAATTGGAGATCTCATACTGATGGTAGCCTGCCTGCTCCAGCCGTGCTACCGTCCAAAGATACATATCCGCCTGCGCGTCGTCGTCGGGCAGCACCTCCCCCTGCTGTACGCGGATGTACAAAGGGGTGTTTTCCTCCACCTTCAGCCCGTAGCAGGACAGATGCTCCGGCTTGAGAGCCAGCACCTGCTCCACCGTGTCCTGCCAGTCGGCCATGGTCTGGCCGGGCAGACCGTAAATCAGGTCAAGGCTTAAGTTGTTCAGCCCTGCCGCCCGGGCGGCGGCCACCGCCTGCTGTGCCTGGGCGAAGGTATGGGGACGGTGGACGGCGCGCAGATGCTCGTCGCAGGCCGACTGCACCCCGAGGGACAGGCGGTTGAAGCCTGCCCGGCGCAGGTCGGTGAGCAGAGTCACATCCACGCTGTCCGGATTGGCCTCCAGCGTGATCTCCGCGTCGGGCAGCACGCGGTAGTGCGTTTTGATTTCCTGCAGCAGCTGACACAGCCGCTGGCCGCCGTAAATGCTGGGCGTGCCGCCGCCGAAGTAGACGGTGTCCACGCAGAAGGAGGCGGCGGTGGGGGCGGTCTGTCTGATATGGGAAATGAGGGCGCGCTGATAGTCGTCCATATCCTCCGCCCGGCCGGAGAGGGAATAGAAGTCGCAGTAGTCGCACTTGCTGCGGCAGAAGGGGATGTGGATATAAAGACCGAGGGGCTGGGTGTCGGGGGTCGTCATGCAGATCCCTCCCTGTGATGATGGTGCAATTATACCCAAAAGGAGCGAGGATTGCAAAAAGAACTTTTTCGGGGTATACTTTTTGCGATAAACGGGGAAGGAGGTGGACACGATGGCGCGCCGATTGGAACTGGTCGTGCCCGAGGACTGCGCGGGCGTGCGGGTGGATACCCTGCTGCGAAAGCGAATGGGACTGTCGGGCACGGTGATCCGGCGCATCAAGTGGCTGGAGGACGGCATATTGGTGGATGGGGCGCGGGTGAACACCCGGTTTGTGCCCGTGCCGGGACAGGTGCTGTCCGTTCGTCTGTCCGAGCCGGAGCGGCGCAGCGGCGTTGTGGGCGCAGACGGTTCGCTGGACATCGTCTACGAGGACGCAGACATCATTGTGGTCAACAAGCCGGCCGGGCTGTCCGTCCACCCCGGCCCGGGGCATTGGACGGACACACTGGGCAATTTTCTGGTGGGCTACTATCAGCGCACGGGACAGGAGGCGGACTTTCACCCGATTCATCGGCTGGATCGGGGTACCAGCGGACTTCTTGTATCCGCCAAGCACCCTCATGCTCAGGAAAAACTGAAGGAGCAGCTGCACACCAGCGCCTTCGTTCGGGAGTACCTTGCCCTGTGTGACGGCGTGCCCAGCCCGGCCAAAGGTGTGGTGGACGCACCGCTGGGGGCGAAGGACGGCTCGCTGGTGGAGCAATGCGTCCGTCCGGACGGAAAGAGCGCCCGTACCCACTATCAAACGCTGGGGGTGGCCGCCGGCCGGGCTGTCCTTCATCTGACGCTGGACACCGGGCGCACCCATCAGATCCGGGTACATATGGCCCATTTGGGCTGTCCGCTGACGGGGGACTTCCTCTACGGGGTGGAACGACCCGAGGTGATCGGCCGTCCGGCGCTGCACTCCCACCGCCTGCGCCTGTGCCATCCCATCACCGGGGAAGGGCTGGAATTTGTCTGCCCGGTGCCGGAGGATATGGCGCGGCTGTTTGAGGCAGAAAAATTTGACGCATACTTGTTATAGTTGATATAATAGCGAATAACCTCTAATTCTTTATTCGCCCCGGCCAAGTGGGGCAGGAAGTATCTGTGTGCGAGAGGAGAGCGTTTATGGCTCAATACACCAAATCACAATTGACCGAACTGATCATCGGCAAGCTGCGGCGCAATTTCGGGCGGGAGGTGGAACACGCCACGCCCACCCAGATCTTCAAGTGCTGTGCGCTGGTGCTGCGGGATATTATGAATATCCATCGGGTGGACACCGCCGAGCGCGTGCGGGAAAAGCAGGCCCG
This sequence comes from Oscillospiraceae bacterium, assembly GCA_017631545.1. Taxonomy (GTDB): domain Bacteria; phylum Bacillota; class Clostridia; order Oscillospirales; family Oscillospiraceae; genus Lawsonibacter. The sequence goes on along the minus strand of JAGBTC010000269.1, from coordinate 7,477 downwards.
GCAGGTGCACTATCTGTCGCTGGAGTTTTTGATGGGGCGTTCGCTGATGAAGAACGCCTATAATCTGGGCGTGCTGGACGCGCTGACTCAGGCGCTGGACGAGATGGGCTTTGCCGCCGCCGATATTTTTGAGCTGGAGCCGGACGCCGGTCTGGGCAACGGCGGTCTGGGGCGGCTGGCGGCCTGCTATCTGGACTCCATGACCACGCTGGAGATCCCGGCCACCGGCTATTCCATCTGCTACGAGCTGGGTATCTTCAGGCAGAAGATCATCGACGGCCAGCAGGTGGAGCTGCCCGACAACTGGCTGGAGCCGGGCGAGGCGTGGCTGATCACCAAGATGGACGAGGTACAGACCGTGCGCTTTGGCGGCAAGGTGGATGTGCACTGGGAGCGCGGACGCGCTCAGGTGGAGCACACCGACTATACCAGCGTCATGGCTGTGCCCCGGGACATGGTCATCGCCGGCTACGGCACCGACCACACCAATACCCTGCGCCTGTGGGACGCCCGGTGCGCCCTGCCGGTGGACATGAAATACTACTCCTCCGGCGAGTATCTCAAGGCGGTGGAGCAAAAGGCTATGGCGGAGGTCATCGCCAAGGTTCTCTACCCTGCCGATGACCATTACGAGGGCAAGTCCCTGCGCCTGAAGCAGCAGTATTTCTTTGTGTCCGCCACAGTGCAGTCCATTTGCCGCGCGCATAAGGCGCAGTACGGCACGCTGCGAAACTTCCACGAAAAGCATGTCATCCAGATCAACGACACCCACCCCACGCTGGTCATCCCCGAGCTGATGCGTATCCTGCTGGACGAGGAGGGTTACAGCTGGGAGGATGCGTGGGACATCGTTTCCCACACGGTATGCTACACCAACCACACCGTACTGGCCGAGGCGCTGGAGAAGTGGCCGCAGGAGCTGATCCAGACCCTGCTGCCCCGTATCTGGATGCTCATCGTGGAAATCGCCAACCGCTATCAGGCCTATCTGGAGCAGGCCTTCCACGGCGACCAGGCCAAGGTGGAGAACATGGCCATCATCTGGGACGGCCAGGTACGCATGGCCAACCTGTGCGTGTGCGCCTGTCAGGCGGTGAACGGTGTGTCCGCGCTCCATTCGGACATTCTGAGAAAAGATGTGTTCCGCAATGCCTGCAGCCTCAAGCCCCAGGTGTTCAAGAATGTGACCAACGGCATCGACCACCGCCGCTGGCTGTCCGAAATCAACCCCCGGCTGGACGGGCTGATCCGTCAGTGCGCCGGTGGGGACGACTACCTGCTGCACCCGGACGCTATGCGCGCGCTGGAACATTACCGGGATGACCGGGCGGTGCTGGCCGAGCTGGAGGACATCAAACGGGAGAACAAGCGCCGCTTTGCCGGCTATGTGGCCCGGGAGACGGGCATCCTGCTCAACACCGACGCCATGTTCGATGTGCAGGTCAAGCGTCTGCATGAGTACAAGCGCCAGCTGCTCAATGTGCTGCACATCGTGCATCTCTACCAGCAGATCAAAAGCGACCGCTCCTTTGAGATGACCCCCCGGGTGTTCCTCTTTGGCGCGAAGTCCGCCCCGGGCTACACCGTGGCCAAGGAGATCATTCATCTGATCAACTCCCTTGCCGCCACCGTCAATGCCGACCCTGCCTGCAAGGACAAACTGCAGGTGGTCTTTTTGGAAAACTACCGGGTTTCTCTGGCGGAGAAGCTCATGCCTGCCAGCGAGCTGTCCGAGCAGATCTCCACCGCCGGCAAGGAGGCCAGCGGCACCGGCAACATGAAATTCATGATGAACGGCGCGCTGACCATCGGTACGCTGGACGGCGCCAATGTGGAGATGCACCAGCAGGTGGGAGACGAGAACATTTTCCTGTTCGGTCTCACCGCCGATGAGGTGATCGAGAAGAAGCGTCAGGGCTATCAGGCCTACGAATACTACAACAACGACCCGGCTCTGCGCGCGGTGCTGGATCAGATCGCCAAGGGCTTTGATGACGGGGTGGCCTACGACTCCATTACCAACCGCCTGCTCTTCGGCGGGGACGAGTATATGCTGCTGGCCGACTTTGAAAGCTACCGGCAGGCGCAGGAACGGGCGGCCAAGACCTACCTTGACCGCACCCGTTGGAATCAGATGGCGCTGACCAACATTGCCCGCTCGGGTCTGTTTGCCGCCGATCGCTCCATCCGGGACTATGCCCGGGATATCTGGCATGTGCCAACAAGAGAATAAATGAAACTGTGCCCGGGGCAACGACCCGGGCACATATTTTTCTTGAAAAATGCGGCAAAAAGGCTTACAATATCCCCTGCTAAGTGGTCGGAGGGGGTGGAGGTATGTTTCTGGCCGATTGCCACAATCACACGCAGTGTTCCGCCGACTGCGAAGAATCTCTGCTGCGGGTTGCGGAACAGGCAGCCCGGGTAGGTCTGTCCATGGTATGCACCACCGACCATCTGGACTTGCTGGGTCGGTCGGGAAAGGTACTGGACCACTGGGACTGGCGGCCCTGTATCGAGCAGCTGGAGCAGGCGCGCGCCCTTTGCCCCAAAGGATTGGAACTGCGTATGGGCATCGAGATCAATGTGCCCCATCTGTTCCCGGAACGGACCCGGCATATTCTGGGTCAGGCGGAGCTTGATCTGGTGGTTGGCTCGGCCCACAACCTGCAAAAGGATGCAATGGACTTTTGCGAGTGGACCTATCCCGATGAAAGCTGCTGTTATCAGGCGCTGGACGATTACTTTGACAGCCTGCTGGCCATGTCGGGGATGGAAGAAGTGGATGTGCTGGCCCATATCCCATACACCCTGCGCTACATGAACGACCGGGATGGCAACCATGTCACGCTGGACGGCTATTACGAGCGCATTGAGAACATTCTTTCCAACCTGATCGCCCGTGGAGCGGGCGTGGAACTGAACACCAATCGGGGCAAATCGGTGAATGACTACCGCTCCATTCTGGAGTGCTACCGCCGCCTGGGGGGCGAGATCGTCACCCTTGGCTCGGATGCCCATGTGGCCCAGGATATCGGAAAGGGCATCCTTCCGGCTGCCGAGCTGCTGCGGGAGCTGGGCTTTCGCTATTACACCGTTTATCGCCGGCGCAGGCCGGAATTCATACCGCTTTAACAAACAAAGGAGGAGCGTATCATGAAAATTTCTATGGGCTGCGATCACGGCGGCTATCTGCTCAAGGAGCGCATCAAGGAGTATCTGAGCGCACAGGGACACGAAGTGACCGACTGCGGCTGCCACAGTCTGGACAGCTGTGACTACCCCGAGTTCGGTGCGGCCGCCGCCCGGGCGGTGGCCGGCGGCGCGTGTGAGCGCGGCATCGTCATCTGCACCACCGGTATCGGCATCTCCATCACCGCCAACAAGGTCAAGGGGATCCGCTGCGCCCTGTGCGCCGACCCCCTGTCGGCCGAGATGACCCGCAAGCACAACAATGCCAATGTGCTGGCCATGGGCGCGGGTATGCTGGGCCCCAATATGGCCGAGCGCATTGTGGACACCTTCCTGTCCACCGAGTTTGAGGGCGGCCGCCACCAGCGCCGGGTGGATGGCATTGCCGCGGTGGAAGCGGAAGGCTGATTCGGCAAAACAACAACGCGCCCCGGTTTCCTTGAAAACCGGGGCGCGTTTTTTTGTCCGAACCGGGGGAGAATTTGCACCGGGGGCTTGCGCGGGGGGGCAAAACCTGCTATGCTTTATGTTGACATAATTTCCGGGAGGGACAGGGCTATGGCAGGAAAACGGGTAAGGAGGCGGACAAGACGCTCCGGGGGCGTTTTGCGCTCGGCGATGGTACTCTACCGCTTTGTGGTGGTGCTGTCGGCGCTGATCGTTTTGTGCTATGCCGCGTGGCGCGTCCTTGTTCCCACGCCCCATGTTGCTCCGCCCGACCTGTCCCAGACGCAGCAGCAGGAGCAGGACAGCTCTGCCCAGACACCCCCGGAGGAGGAGGGGCTGAAACGAAAAGATCGGTGCTACACCTTCCTTCTTTTGGGCACGGACGATGGCAACGGCAATGCCGACACGCTGATGGTCGGCACCTATGATGTGCAGGAGCAGAAGGTGGGGGTGGTGTCCATCCCCCGGGATACCATTGTAGATCGGGACTGGAGCCGTTACCCCAAGATCAACGGCGCTTACGGAGGGGGCGGCGGTGTGGCCCGGGTGCGCGCCGAGGTGTCCCGTATGCTGGGCATTCCCATCGACTTCTACATCAAAGTGGATATCCGCGCCTTTGTGGATCTGGTGAACGAGGTGGGCGGCGTGGACTTTGATGTTCCGGTGGATATGAACTACGACGATCCGGCACAGAACCTGTCCATCCACTACAAAAAGGGGCTGCAGCATCTCAACGGCCGGCAGGCGCTGGAGGTGGTGCGCTTCCGCCACAACAACGACATGAGCGGCTACTCCGACGTGGGTCGTACCCAGACCCAGCAGAAGCTGCTTACCGCCGTGGCACGCAAGCTGCTCTCGTGGAACAGCGTGACCCGGCTGAAAGCCTTTGCGGATATTTTCTTTGACTATGTGGACACCGACCTGACCCTGAGCGAGATGGCGTGGTTTGCCGGGCAGGCCATCTACCTTGACCCGGACACCGGCGTGACCACCAAAACGCTGGCCGGGCGGGGGGACGCCAAGTACAACGGCTATACCTGGTGCTACGAACTGGACGCCGAACAAACGCTGGCGGACATCAACGCCATACTCAATCCCTACACTACCCCCGTCACCGCGGATATGGTCAATATCCCCCGGGCGCAGGGGTACAGTACTTGAGATAAGAGATATGAGATAAGAGATCAGAGATAAACAGGAGCCGCCGGCTTTGCCGGCGGCTCCTGTTGCTTGTTTTATGCCTGCACATCCTTGTGATAGGTCTCGCAGGTACACTTTTTCCACTTCTGGCCGCTGCCGCAGGGGCAGGGGTCGTTGCGACCGATCTTGACGGCCTTTTTCACCGGCTGTTTGGCAACCGTGCCGTCGCCCCCGGCGGACTCCGAAGTGACCTTGGCCACACGCTCGCGCTTGACCTGCTCGTCCTTACGCAGGCGGACGGTGAACAGCCGGCGCAGGGTCTCCTCCTGAATGGCGGCGATCATCTGCTCGAACATCTCAAAGCCCTCGCGCTTGTACTCCACCACGGGGTCGCTCTGGCCGTATGCGCGCAGGCCGATGCCCTGCTTGAGCTCATTCATGGCGTCGATCTGATCCATCCAGTACTCGTCCACCACCCGGAGCATGATCACGCGCTCCAGCTCGCGCATGAGGGGGGAGCCGACCTCCTCTTCCTTGGCGGCGTAGACGGCGGTGGCCTTCTCCGTCACCATGTCGGTCAGCTCATCCGCCGTCAGGGAGGACAGCTCCTCATCGCTGAGATTCAGCTCATCTTCCCCGAGGAACATGGTACGCAACAGGGCGGTGGCCTCGCGGAAGGTGTCCGCGTCCATGTGCTTTTGCTCGCCCATGTGGCCGCGGATGGCGGAGTCGATCATGGTGTGGAGCATATTGCGGATGCTCTCCTGCAGGTCCTCGCCGCCCAGCACCTGGGCGCGCTGCTCGTAAATGACCTTGCGCTGCGTGTTCATCACATCGTCATATTCCAGCACGCTCTTACGGGTCTGGAAGTTGCGCGACTCCACCTGCTTCTGGGCGTTTTCAATGGCGCCGGACAGGATCTTGGCGTCGATGGGGGTATCCTCGTCGATGCCCAGCCGCTCCATCATGTTCATCACCCGCTCCGAGCCGAACAGGCGCATGATGTCGTCCTCCAAAGACAGGTAGAAACGGGTCTCGCCCGGGTCGCCCTGACGGCCGGCGCGGCCGCGCAGCTGGTTGTCGATGCGGCGGGACTCGTGCCGCTCGGTGCCCAGAATGAACAGGCCGCCCACCTCGCGCACCCGGTCGGCTTCCTCCTTGATGGCGTCCTTATACTTGGCCTCGGCCTGGGTAAACATCTGCCGGGCGTTGAGGATATCGTCGTTATCGGTGTCGGCAAAGCCGGTGGCTTCGGCAATCAGCTCGTCGGACAGACCTGCCTTACGCAGGTCGGCCTTGGCAAGGAACTCCGCGTTGCCGCCCAGCATGATGTCGGTGCCGCGGCCGGCCATGTTGGTGGCCACGGTGACCGCGCCGAACTTGCCTGCCTGAGCCACGATCTCTGCTTCCCTCTCGTGGTTCTTGGCGTTGAGGACATTGTGCTTGATGCCCCGGCGGCGGAGCATATCGCTGATCAGCTCGGACTTTTCGATGGACACGGTGCCCACCAGCACGGGCTGACCCTTTTCATAGCAGGCCTGGATCTGATCCAGAATGGCCTTGTACTTGCCGCGCTCGTTCTTGTACACCACATCGGGCTGATCCTTACGGGCGAGGGGCCGGTTGGTGGGGATCTCCACGATGTCCAGCTCGTAGATGGTGCCGAACTCCTCCTCCTCCGTCATGGCGGTGCCCGTCATACCGGAGAGCTTGTCGTACAGGCGGAAGTAGTTCTGGAAGGTGATGGTGGCCAGCGTCTTGGACTCGTTGGCCACGGTGACATGCTCCTTGGCCTCGATGGCCTGATGCAGACCCTCGTTGTACCGCCGGCCGAACATCAGACGGCCGGTGAACTCGTCCACGATGATGACCTGACCGTCCTTGACCACATAGTCGATGTCCCGCTTCATCACGCCGTGGGCCTTGATGGCCTGATTGATGTGGTGGGACAGGGTGGTGTTCTGGGGGTCGCCCAGATTTTCAAGGTTGAAGGCCTGTTCCGCCTTGGCGATGCCCCGGGCGGTGAGGGTGGCCGTCTTGGCCTTCTCGTCCACCACATAGTCCGCGTCCAGCGTGGGATCTTCCTCCTGCTTGGTGTCCACCTTGGCGATGCGGATGCCCTTGAGGCGGTTGACAAACTGGTTGACCACGGTGTACAGCTGGGTGGACTTTTCCCCCTGACCGGAGATGATGAGGGGGGTACGGGCCTCGTCCACCAGAATGGAGTCCACCTCGTCCACGATGGCGAAGGCGTGACCGCGCTGGACCAGCTCCTGCTCGTAGATGGCCATGTTGTCACGCAGGTAGTCAAAGCCAAACTCGTTGTTGGTGCCGTAGGTGATGTCGGCAAGATAGGCGTCCTTCTTGGCCTGTCCCATTACCCCGTGGATGATCAGACCCACGCTCAGACCCATGAAGCGGTACACCTTGCCCATCCACTCCGAGTCGCGCTTGGCCAGATAGTCGTTGACGGTGACGATGTGTACGCCACGGCCGGACAGGGCGTTGAGGTAGGCCGGCAGGGTGGCCACCAGCGTTTTGCCCTCGCCGGTTTTCATCTCGGCGATGCGGCCCTGGTGCAGGATGATGCCGCCGATGAGCTGAACCCGGTAGTGACGCATACCCAGCACGCGCCACGCGGCCTCCCGGCAGGCGGCAAAGGCCTCGGGCAGAATGTCGTCCAGCGTTTCGCCATTGG
>JAGBTC010000268.1 GCA_017631545.1 Oscillospiraceae bacterium | reverse complement strand
CCATCAAGGAGTTCTTTGGCTCCAGCCCCCTGTCTCAGTTCATGGACCAGACCAATCCTCTGGCCGAGCTGACCCATAAGCGCCGTCTGTCCGCTCTGGGCCCCGGCGGTCTGAGCCGTGACCGCGCCTCCTTCGACGTCCGAGACGTTCACTACAGCCACTACGGCCGTCTGTGCCCCATCGAGACGCCCGAAGGTCCCAACATCGGCCTGATCTCCTATCTGGCCTCCTATGCCCGTATCAACCGCTTCGGCTTTATTGAGACCCCCTACCGCAAGGTGGACAAGCAGACCGGTCGCGTCACCGACGAGATCGAGTATATGACCGCGGATACCGAGGACGAGTTTATCATCGCCCAGGCCACCGAGCCGGTGGACGAGAACGGCTGCTTCACCAACCAGCGCGTCACCTGCCGTCACCGGGAAGAGATCGTGTCCGTGGAGCCCACCCGCGTGGACTATGTGGATGTGTCCCCCAAGATGATGGTGTCCGTGGCGACCGCCATGATCCCCTTCCTGCAGAACGACGACGCCAACCGCGCGCTGATGGGCGCGAACATGCAGCGTCAGGCCGTGCCTCTGCTGCGTCCCGAGGCTCCCATCGTGGCCACCGGACAGGAGCATAAAAACTGCATCGACTCCGAGGTTGCCATTCTGGCCGAGGGTGACGGTGTGGTGAGCAAGGTCTCCGCCCGCAGCATTTCCGTTCAGTATGACAACGGTGAGGTCAAGGATTACCGCCTGACCAAGTACCTGCGTTCCAACCACACCACCTGCATCAACCAGCGCCCCATCGTCGAGGTGGGCCAGCGGGTGAAGGCGCAGGAGGTGCTGGCAGACGGCCCCTCCACCGATCAGGGCGAGGTGGCTCTCGGCCGCAATATCCTGATGGGCTTTATGACCTGGGAAGGCTACAACTACGAGGACGCCATCCTGCTCAACGAGCGCATGGTCAAGGACGATGTGTTCACCTCCATCCACATCGAGGAGTATGAGACTGAGTCCCGCGACACCAAGCTCGGCCCCGAGGAGATCACCCGGGACATCCCCAATGTGGGCGAAGATGCCCTGAAGGATCTGGACGAGCGCGGCATTATCCGCATCGGCGCCGAGGTTCATGCCGGCGACATTCTGGTGGGTAAGGTCACCCCCAAGGGCGAGACCGATCTGACCGCCGAAGAGCGCCTGCTGCGCGCCATCTTCGGTGAAAAGGCCCGCGAGGTGCGTGACACCTCTCTCAAGGTGCCCCACGGCGAGTCCGGTATCATCGTGGATGTGAAGGTATACACCCGCGAGAACGGCGACGAGCTGTCTCCCGGTGTCAATCAGGTGGTGCGCGTCTACATCGCCCAGAAGCGTAAGATCAGCGTGGGCGACAAGATGGCCGGCCGCCACGGCAACAAGGGCGTTGTCTCCCGTATCATGCCCCAGGAGGATATGCCCTTCCTGCCCGACGGTACGCCGCTGGATATCGTGCTGAATCCCCTGGGCGTTCCCTCCCGTATGAACATCGGTCAGGTGCTGGAGGTCCATCTGGGCTACGCGGCCAAGACCCTGGGCTGGAAGGTGGCCACCCCCATCTTCTCCGGCGCCAACGAGGCCGATATCCAGGAGTGCCTGAAGCTGGCCGGCCTGTCCCGCGAGGTGGGCCGTGACGAGCCGCTGATCGGCAAGCAGCTGTATCTGGCGGACGAGTCCGAGACCGGCATGCGCGAGCTGACCGCCGAGGAAATGGACAACAAGGAGCAGGTTGCCGCCTGGCAGCAGGAGGGCAAGCTGCGTCTGATGGACGGCAAGAACTGGCTGTACGACGGCCGCACCGGTGAGCGCTTTGACAACCCCGTCACCGTGGGCTATGTCTACTTCCTCAAGCTGCACCACCTGGTGGACGATAAGATCCACGCCCGTTCCACCGGCCCCTACTCCATGGTCACCCAGCAGCCTCTGGGCGGCAAGGCCCAGTTCGGCGGCCAGCGCTTCGGCGAAATGGAAGTTTGGGCGCTGGAGGCCTACGGCGCTGCCTATACCCTGCAGGAGATCCTCACCGTTAAGTCCGACGATGTGACCGGCCGTGTCAGGACCTACGAGGCCATTGTCAAGGGTCACAATGTACCCCGTCCCGGCGTGCCCGAGTCCTTTAAGGTCCTTATTAAGGAGCTGCAGGCTCTGTGTCTGGACATCAAGGTGCTGGACGAGAACGGGCAGGAGGTCGAGATCAAGGACGACGAGGAGGACGATGGCTACATCCCCGGCCGTCGTGACGACGAGGATGACTTCTCCTTCGCCGACTCCGACCTTGACTTTGTCAATGCCGGCTTCAGCCTGAAGGGTGAGAATGACGACGACGACCTGGTCATCGTCGGCACCGAGGACGATATGGATGACGAGTCCTTTGACTCCGACGATATTTGATGGGAGGAGTGTTGAATTATGAGCTATACTGATTTTTCTGCCATTCAGATCGGCATTGCCTCCCCGGAAAAGGTGCTGGAGTGGTCCTATGGTGAGGTCACCAAGCCTGAGACCATCAACTACCGCACCCTGAAGCCCGAGAAGGACGGCCTGTACTGCGAAAAGATCTTTGGCCCCACCAAGGACTGGGAGTGCCACTGCGGCAAGTACAAGAAGATCCGCTATAAGGGCAAGGTGTGTGACCGCTGCGGCGTGGAGGTCACCCGGGCCAAGGTGCGCCGTGAGCGCATGGGTCACATTCAGCTGGCTGCCCCTGTGTCCCACATCTGGTATTTTAAGGGTATTCCTTCCCGTATGGGTCTGCTGCTGGACATCAGCCCCCGTATTCTGGAGAAGGTGCTGTATTTCGCCGCCTATATCGTTACCGATCCCGGCTTCTCCCCCCTGGCCAAGAACCAGATCCTGACCGAGAAGGAATATCAGGATATGCGCGAGAAGTACGAGGACGATTTCGATGCCGGCATGGGTGCCGAGGCCGTGCAGAAGCTGCTGGCTGACATCGATCTGGAGGAACTGTCCGCCCAGCTCCACGCCGAGCTGAAGGACGCCTCCGGCCAGAAGAAGGCCCGCATCGTCAAGCGTCTGGAAGTGGTGGATGCATTCCGTATTTCCGGTAACCGTCCTGAGTGGATGATCATTGACGTTCTGCCTGTGATCCCCCCCGAACTGCGTCCCATGGTGCAGCTGGACGGCGGCCGCTTTGCCACCTCCGACCTGAACGACCTGTACCGCCGGGTTATCAACCGCAACAACCGCCTGAAGCGTCTGCTGGATCTGAACGCCCCCGACATCATTGTGCGTAACGAAAAGCGTATGCTGCAGGAGGCGGTGGACGCCCTGATCGACAACGGCCGCCGCAACCGCGCGGTGGTGGGCGCCAACAACCGCGCGCTGAAGTCCCTGTCCGACTTCCTCAAGGGCAAGCAGGGCCGCTTCCGCCAGAACCTGCTGGGTAAGCGCGTGGACTACTCCGGCCGTTCGGTTATCGTCGTAGGTCCTACCCTGAAGATCTACCAGTGCGGTCTGCCTAAGGAGATGGCTCTGGAGCTCTTCAAGCCCTTCGTGGTCAAGAGACTGGTGGAGATGGGCAAGGCCACCAATGTCAAGGAAGCTCAGAAGAAGATCGAGCGTGTATTCCCCGAGGTTTACGACGCACTCGAGAACGTCATCAAGGAGCATCCTGTCCTGCTCAACCGTGCACCTACCCTCCACCGTCTGT
>JAGBTC010000006.1 GCA_017631545.1 Oscillospiraceae bacterium | reverse complement strand
GCATATGCTTGGCAATGAGTACATTGTCAAACACGCTCAGCGCGGAGAACAGGCGAATGTTTTGGAATGTACGGGCAATACCCAACTGGGTGATTTTGTCCGGGGTTGGGCTCAGCCGCGTGGTAAAGTCCCCCTGATGCGCCCCGGCATACAGCTTCTTCATTTTGCCCTGGGGATAGTTCTCCACCATAGGCTGCTCCAAAAAGGACACCCGTCCGTTGGTGGGCTCATACACGCCGGTAATGCAGTTAAAGGCGGTGGTCTTACCGGCGCCGTTGGGGCCGATGAGCGCCACGATCTCGCCCTTATTGACCTCCATAGACAGATCGTTGACGGCCACCACGCCGCCAAACTGCATGGTCACATTTTCAAGACGCAGCACATTCTGGCTCATTTGCCCACCTCCTTCTTGGCGTTTTTCTTAAAGAGATCGGGCAGTTCCTTATTGCCCATGATGCCCTTGCGGAAGAAGAGAACCACCACCATGATGACCACGGAGAATACCACCATGCGGAAGCCCGGCCGCAGCAGCGGCACCTCGGCCTGGCTGCCGAAGGGGGTGGAGTCGTCCAGGAAGCGCAGCCACCACTCCGAGCAGGCCACATACAGGAATGTGGCAATGCACGAGCCGGACACCGAGCCGATGCCGCCAATGACCACGATGAGCAAAATTTCATAGGTCATGGCAGAGGTAAAGGGCTTTGCCTGGGCATTGGTGGCATACATGGCAAACAGCGCGCCGGCAATTCCGGTGAAGAAGGAGGAAATGCAGAAGGACATCTGCTTGTGCTTGAACAGGTTCACGCCCATGGCCTCGGCCGCGATCTCGTCCTCCCGGATGGCCTTGAATGCCCGGCCGTAGGAGGAGTTGATGAGCATAACGATCAGCAGGATGCACACCGACGCCACAAGGAAGGGAACGAAAGTGGACAGACGCAGGATCACCTGACCGTCCGCGTTCTTTATGTTAAAGTTGGAGAAGATTGGGAAATTCTTGAGCATATTGGCGCCGTTGGTGATGGAGCCCAACTTCTGCCACTGGAAGATAGCGCGGATGATCTCGGCAAAGCCCAGCGTGGCAATCGCCAGATAGTCACTTTTCAGCCGCAGCACGGGCAATCCGATCAGCCACGCGGCCACCGACGCCACACAGCCGGCCAACAGGATGCCCAGGATCGTGCCCAGCAGCAGCCCGGGAACGGTGTCCATGCCGCCAAACAGATCGGGCAGGGAGAAGCGCACCGCCGAACCGCCAAACAGATAGTACACCTGATCCTTGCTGGCCATGGGGACGGTAAGGATGGCGTAGGTGTAAGCGCCCAGCAGCATGAAACCCGCCTGACCCAGGGAGAACAGACCGGTAAAGCCGTTGAGCAGGTTCATGGATACCGCAACAAGTCCGTACACCGCAGTCTTTTTCAGTACCACGAACAGCTGACTTGTGGGCAGCAGGAAGGCCGGGACAGAGGGCAGCATCCCGCTCAGGTTCTCCAGCAGGATAATCAGCCCCAGCAGCGCGACAACGCCCAGCAGTCCGAACACAGCGCCTTTGCTGATCTTTCGTTGTTTGATCATAACGGCACCTCCTCAGACCTTTTCCGTGGCCTTTTCACCGAACAGGCCGGTGGGCTTGAATACCAGAATGACGATCAGCAGCGCAAAGGTAAACGCGTCCGAGAACACGGACACATCCCACGCCGCAGGCAGCGCCTTGATAATGGTCTCGCACACGCCGATGATCAGCGCGCCGATCACCGCGCCGGGAATGGAGCCGATGCCGCCAAACACCGCGGCTACGAAGGCCTTCAGTCCGGGCAGCGCACCGATGGTGGGCGTCACCGTCTGATAGTTGGTAAAGTACAAAACCGAGCCCGCCGCCGCCAGCACCGAGCCGACCACAAAGGTGACCGAGATGACATTGTTGATCTTGATGCCCATCAGCTGCGCGGTCTCAAAATCCTTGGATACCGCGCGCATGGCCATACCCACCTTGGTGCGGTTGATCAGCTGGGTCAGCGCAATGACCAGCACCGCCAGCAGCACCGGGGTCAGCAGCACCGCCCACTTGGTCGGCGTGCCTGCGATGACCACCGTATCCGACAGGAAGGGAATGGTGGGGTAGGTCATGGGCTGGGCGCCGGTGATATAGGTGGCGGTGTTTTGCAGCAGATAGCTCACGCCGATGGCAGAGATCATCACCGACATACGGGGGGCCGAGCGCAGAGGCTTGTAAGCCGCGCGTTCAATGAAGAACGCCAGCACCGCCGTCAGCACGATGACCAGCGCCAGCGCCACCGGCAGGGGCAGGCTGGCCGACAGGTAGATTCCGATTAGACCTGCCACCATGAACACATCGCCGTGGGCGAAGTTGATCAGGCGCAGGATGCCGTACACCATGGTGTATCCGATGGCGATGAGCGCGTACTGTCCGCCCACGGAGATGCCGGAAAGCAGGACGGAAATAAAATATTCCATAGGAGCCTCCTTTTCTTTTATTGGGCCGTCTCGAAGCGAGCCGGTGCCCCGGCTTGTTTCGAGGCAGCCCAAGTGTTTGTAAAATGCAACGCTTGGCGGGGGCAAATTGCCCCCGCCAAGCTGCAGAAAGATCCGTTTGCGATCAGCTGGCGGAACCGGTCTGGACAGTCTCCAGCACCCAGGTGCCGTCGGCGGTATTGGCGGTCTTGATATAAGCGGTGTCGCGGACGGCGTCGCCGATCTCGTCAAAGGCGATGGCGCCGGACACACCCTGATAGGTCACGCCGCTCAGAGCAGCCTTGATGTCACCGGGCTTGACGCTGTTGGCGGCCTTGATGGCCTCCAGCGCCACATAGTAGGCATCATAGCCCATGGCGGTCACAGCGGAGATGGTGTCGTTGCCGCCGTTGGAGTCCTTGGCGGTGCTGTCGGTGTTGATGTAGTTCTTGATGCCGGCGTCGAACTCGGGAGAACCACCCTCCTGATAGAAGGTAGACACGAACAGCTGAATGTTGGTGCCCTTGGCCGCTTCCAGAACCATGTTGTCGTCCAGAGTGTCGGAGCCCAGGATGGGAGCCTCAATGCCCAGAGAGGCGGCCTGAGTGATGATCTGGGTGGCGTAGGCGATGGACACGGGGGTGAAGATAACATCGGCACCGGCGTCCTTGGCCTCGTTCAGATAGGTGGTGAAGTCAGAGTTGTTGGTGGGGAAGGACTTCTTGATGACAGTGCCGCCGGCGGCG
>JAGBTC010000267.1 GCA_017631545.1 Oscillospiraceae bacterium | reverse complement strand
GCAGACCCTTGAGCCAGACGGTGACCAGCACCCGGTCTCCTCGGGGCTGCAGATGCACCGTACCCACCGGGCCGGTGGGGGAAGGGCCGGTCAGATGGGCGGCGGCGCCGGGGGTATATGGCAAAGTGTCCATGAATATCACCTCCTGCCAGCCTATGCCGGCACGGGCAGAAGGGTGAAAAAAGACCGCCGCAGCAAGGCTGGCGCCTGCTGCGGCTTTTTGACGAAGTATTTCCGAAAAAGATCCGGGTTGAAGCGGATAAATCCCTATGACCAGCCGCCTAACCTGCGGCGGTCGAAGGATCAGAAGGAGCCGGCGGCGGCCTTTTTGCGCCAGCGGCCAAAGCGGAACACCAGTGCCGAGAGCAGCGCGCCCATGACCCAGGAGAACAGCAGCGAGCCGAACAGCGCTTCCGGCCGGCCGTTGGGAAACTCCTCGCACCGGGTAAGGTAGGCAAGGCCGTAAGCCGTGGGGATCCGCAGCACGATGGTGGTCAGCATAGTCACCCACATGGGGGTAAGGGTGTCGCCGCAGCCGCGCATTACGCCGCCCAGCACCTGTGTTACGGCCATGCAGATGTAGCCAAAGGCGAGGATACGCATCATGCGCACGGCCAGATCCAGCAGCGCCACGGTGTCGGTAAACAGGTTGAACAGAATGTGGCCGAACAGCAGCAGTACCAGCGTGATGGCTGCGGAGAAGCCCACCGCCATGGCAAGGCCCTGCTTGGTGCCCTTATCCACCCGGTCCAGGCGGCCGGCGCCTACATTCTGGCCGGCGTACACGCTCATGGTCTGGCCGAAGGACATATTGGGCATCATGGCAAAGCCGTCCACGCGCATGATGATCACGTTGCATGCAATGATCACCTCGCCCATGCTGTTGGTCAGCGACTGCACCACCATCATGGCAAGGGCCATCACGCCCTGGGTGATGCCGGAGGGGACACCCAGCTTGACGATGCGAAGGGCGGAGTTTTTACGCATACGAAGGCTGTCCAGGGTCAAATCGAACACGCTGCGCATACGCATAAGCTTGAGGTAGCACAAAGCAGCGGAGATGGCCTGTGCCAGTACCGTGGCCAGGGAAACGCCGGCCACGCCCATGCCGAAGCCTGCCACAAACCAGATGTCCAGCACCGTGTTCAGCACCGCGGCGATGACCAGGAACAGCAGCGCGGACAGGGAGTCACCCAGACCGCGCAGCACGCCGGACAGGATATTATAAAAGGTGAAGCCGGCCGCGCCCAGGAAGAAGATGACCAGATAGTCGGTACACCAGTCGATGATGGAGGCCGGGGTGTCCAGTAGCTCCAGCAATGGGCGGGCGATGAGCGAGCCGATGAGCATCGTGCCCAGCGAGGCGATGGCCGCCAGCGTGATGCAGTTGCCGATGGCCTGGGACAGTCCCTCCCGGTCGCCTGCGCCGTAGCGCTGGGAGATGACGATGCCTGCGCCGGTGGCCACGCCCACAAACAGCGCCAGCAGCAGGTTCAAAATGGGGGCGGCGCTGCCGACTGCGGCCAGCGCGTTATCGCCCACATACTTGCCCACCACGATGGAGTCCACGGTGTTGTAAAGCTGTTGGGCGATGTTGCCCAGCAGCATGGGGACGGCAAATTCCGCGATGCGCTGCCACGGCGCGCCCCGGGTCATGTCCTTGGCGGAAAACAGTTCTCTCAATCGCACGATATCGCTTCCTCTCTGTGTATAAAGGCACATAAACTTCCATTTTACAATGGAGATTATACGCCATTTTCTTCCACAATTCAACTGTCCCGCGAAAAAGGATTTGTAAAAAAACTATGAACCCCCTTGCATTTTTTGGGAGAAAGGGGTATATTGTTTTAGCACTCTCGAAATGTGAGTGCTAAAACAACGGAACACGAAACGGTTTGATATACGGAGGAATGGTTTATGGCAAAAAAGCAGTTTAAGGCGGAGTCCAAGCGCCTGATGGATCTGATGATCAACTCTATCTATACCCACAAGGAAATTTTCCTTCGGGAGATCATCTCCAACGCCAGCGACGCGGTGGACAAGCTGGCCTATAAGGCGCTCACCGACGATCAGGTCAAGGTCAAGCGCAAGGACTTCGGCATCGTCATCGTGCCGGACAAGACCGCTCGTACCCTGACCGTGTCCGACAACGGCATCGGCATGACCCGTGAGGAGCTGGAGAGCAATCTGGGAACCATCGCCAAAAGCGGCTCCTTCCACTTCAAGCAGGAGCTGGGGGATGAGAAGGCGGCCAACAAGGTGGATGTGATCGGTCAGTTCGGCGTTGGTTTCTACTCCGCCTTTATGGTGGCCGACCGGGTCAGCGTCATTTCCAAGGCGTACGGCAGCGACGAGGCGTGGATGTGGCAGTCTGAGGGTGCCGACGGCTACACCGTCACCCCTTGTGAGAAGGCGGGGGCCGGTACCGACATCATCATGCACATCAAGGACAACGCCGACGAGGAGAACTACGACCAGTATCTGGAAAGCTACAAACTGCAGGAGCTGATCCACAAGTATTCCGACTATATTCGCTACCCCATCCGCATGGAGGTGGAGGACTACCGCATGAAGGAAAAGCCGGCCGACGCCGGCGAGGACTATCGCCCCGAGTGGGAGAGCGTGCTGGAGTGGAAAACGGTCAACTCCATGGTGCCCATCTGGCAGCGGCAGAAGTCCAAGGTGAAGAAAGAGGATTACGATGCCTTCTATAAGGAGAAGTTCGGCGACTGGCAGGAGCCGCTGTGTGTGCTGCACACCTCCGGCGAGGGCGCGGTGGAGTATAAGGCGCTGCTGTATATTCCCTCTCAGGCGCCCTATGACTTCTACACCCGGGACTACGAGAAGGGTCTGCAGCTGTATTCCTCCGGCGTGCTGATCATGGACAAGTGCGCCGACCTGCTGCCCGACCACTTCCGCTTTGTCCGGGGCGTGGTGGACTCCCCCGATTTCTCTCTGAACATCAGCCGCGAGATGCTCCAGCACACCCGTCAGCTGAAGGTCATCGCGGCCAATCTGGAAAAGAAGGTCAAGGCGGAGCTGTTGAAGCTGCAAAAGGACGACCGGGAGAAGTACGAGAAGTTCTGGGAAGCCTTTGGAATGCAGATCAAGGTGGGCGTGGTGTCCGACTACGGTCAGCATAAGGATCTGCTGCGTGAGCTGCTGCTGTTCCGCTCCTCCGCCGAAGGGAAGAATGTCACCCTTGCCGAGTACAAAGATCGTATGAGCCAGGAGCAGCCCTATTACTACTACGCCAGCGGCGAGAGCGCCGACAAGATCGACCGCCTGCCCCAGGTGGAGCGCATCCGGGACAAGGGCTATGAGATCCTGTACCTGACGCAGGATGTGGACGAGTTCGTCATGCAGGCGCTGGGTGAGCTGGACGGCAAGAAGTTCAAATCCGTCAGCGACGAGGACGCGCTGCCCCAGTCGGAGGAGGAGAAGAAGGCCGCCGAGGAAAAGGCCGAGCAGGGCAAGGAAATGGTGGACTTTGTCAAGCAGACGCTGGGCGAGAAGGTCAAGCAGGTGCGTATCTCCAAGATTTTGAAGTCGGGGGCGGTGTGCATGACCGCCGAAGGCTCCATGACGCTGGAGATGGAAAAGTATCTGCGTAAGATCGAGGGCAAAAGCGATATCCGCGCCGAGCGGGTGCTGGAGCTCAACCCCGATGCCGATGCGGTGCAGGCGCTGCGCCGTGCGGTGGAGGCCGGGGACGAGGAGCTGGCAGGCAAGTATGCCAAGCTGCTCTACGGACAGGCGCTGCTGCTGGCCGAGCTGCCCATGGAGGAGCCGGCGGACTTTGCCGCGCTGGTCTGTGAGCTGATGAAATAAGGTACAAGGGTGCGGTCTGCAGGCAGACCGCACCCTTGATTTTGTGAGAATAAATGAGAGCGGGGGAGATTGAGGGAGATTAAGCAGAAATTGGTCCATTAAAAGCCCTATTTTGTCGAATGCGAAACATTTCGACGGGAAATGGACATTGAATTCTAAAAATGAATGTGATATACTGCCAAACTGAATGAAAACCATTCAAATTCAATAAAGAAAGCAGAGTTGATTCGTCCCAAATGGACAGTACCAGTACCGCGATGACCGTATCCCTTGTGATTCTTGTGGCCCTGTCGGCCTACTTCTCCGCCACCGAAACGGCATTTACATCCCTCAACCGCATCCGGCTGAAGAACCGGGCGGACGAGGGCAACGCCCGGGCGGCCCGCACCCTTGCGCTGGCAGAGCAGTATGACAAGCTGCTCTCCACCATCCTCATCGGCAACAACATCGTGAATATTGCCGCCACCACCATTGCCACGGTGCTGTTTACCAAGTGGTTTCACGAGTACGGCCCGGCGGCGGCCTCCGTGGTGCTGACGGTGGTCATTCTGATCTTTGGCGAGATCTCACCCAAAAGCCTCGCCAAGGAGTCGCCGGAGCGCTGGGCAATGGCGGCCACGCCGCTGCTGCGGCTGTTCACGGTTGTGCTGGCTCCCATTAACCTGCTCTTCGGCCTGTGGAAGAAGCTGCTGAGCCTGCTGTTTCGCAAGACGCAGGAGGACGGCATCACCGAGGAAGAGCTGGTGGGCATGGTGGATCAGGCACACAGCGAGGGTGGGCTGGACGAGCATGAGAGCGAGCTGATCCGGGCCGCCATCGAATTCAACGATCTGGAGGTGTCCGAGATCCTCACCCCCCGGGTGGATCTGGTGGCCGTGGCCGATGACACCGACGAGGAAGAGGTAGCCCGTCTGCTGGCCGAAAGCGGCTATTCCCGCCTGCCCGTGTATCACGAGAGCATCGACAACATCGTGGGTGTGATCCATGAAAAGGACTTTTATGCGGCCCGCTACCGTGGGATCAGCGTCCTGACCGAGATCATGGCCAAGGTGATCTACACCACCGGAAACACCAAGATATCCGACCTGCTGCGCGTGCTGCAAAAGAACAAGGCGCATATGGCCGTGGTGGTGGACGAGTACGGCGGAACCGAGGGCATCGCCACGCTGGAGGACATTCTGGAGGAGCTGGTGGGCGAGATCTGGGACGAGCATGACGAGGTGGTGGAGTCCTTTCGCAAGCAGGTCGACGGCAGCTACCTGATCGCCTGCAGCGCCAATCTGGACGATATGTTCGACCT
>JAGBTC010000266.1 GCA_017631545.1 Oscillospiraceae bacterium | reverse complement strand
GCGATCATGTCCAGAATGTTGGGGTGCGCCTGAGACACGCGGTTGACGCGCTTGCAGTCGATGCCGGCCTCGGTCAGCACATCGCAGGTGCCGGAGGTGGCATACAACTCGATGCCCATCTCCTCAAAGCCACGGGCGATGGACACGATCTCGTGCTTGTCCTCGTCCTTGACGGTGATGATGATGCGGCCGCCGCGCTTGGGCGCCTTCAGGCCGGAGCCCTTGAAGGCCTTGAGCAGAGCCTGGGGATAGTTGGTGGCCAGACCCAGCACCTCGCCGGTGGACTTCATCTCCGGGCCAAGGCCGGTATCCACATCGGTCAGCTTCTCGAAGGAGAACACGGGCGCCTTGACGGCGTAGTAATCGGCCTCCTTGTAGATGCCGGTGCCAAAGCCCAAATCCTTCAGCTTCTGCCCCAGCATGACCTTGGTGGCAAGGTCGATGATGGGCACGCCGGTGACCTTGGAGATATAGGGGATGGTACGGGAGGAACGGGGATTGACCTCGATGACATAGATATCGTCATCATAGAGGATATACTGGGCGTTGATCAGGCCGATGACGCCCAGATGCTTGGCCATGTTCTGGGTGTGCTTGAGGATCAGCTCGCGATGCTTGTCCTCCAGATTGAGGGGGGGATACACCGCGATGGAGTCACCCGAGTGAACGCCGGCGCGCTCCACATGCTCCATGATGCCGGGGATGAGGATGTCCTCCCCATCAAACACGCCGTCCACTTCCAGCTCCCGGCCCATGAGGTACTTGTCCACCAGCACGGGATGCTCCTGCACGGTCATGTTGATGATCTTCATGAACTCCTCGATATTCCGATCGGAGTACGCGATCTCCATGCCCTGTCCGCCCAGCACATAAGAGGGGCGCACCAGCACGGGATAGCCCAGCTCGTTGGCGGCCTTGAGGGCCTGCTCGGTGGTGAAGATGGTCTTGCCCTTGGCACGGGGGATGTCGCACTTTTCCAGAATTTCGTCAAAGCGCTCGCGATCCTCGGCGGCGTCCACGCCGTCGGAGGAGGTGCCCAGGATCTGCACGCCCATATCGGTCAGTGCCTTGGCCAGCTTGATGGCGGTCTGGCCGCCGAACTGGACGACTGCGCCCCAGGGTTTCTCCTGCTCCACGATGTTCTGCACATCCTCGGCGGTCAGCGGCTCGAAGTAGAGCTTATCGGCCACATCGAAGTCGGTGGAAACGGTCTCGGGGTTGTTGTTGACAATGATGGTCTCATAGCCCAGCCGGCGGAACGCCCACACAGAGTGGACGGAGCAGTAGTCAAACTCGATACCCTGACCGATGCGGATGGGGCCGGAGCCAAGCACCAGCACCTTCTTGCGGCCGTCCGCGCTGTCCACCGCCTCATTCTCCCCGTCATAGGAGGAGTAGTAGTAAGGCGTGGCGGCGTCAAACTCGCCGGCGCAGGTGTCCACCTTCTTGAAGGAGGGAGTGATGCCATAGCGCTCGCGCAGAGCCTTGACCTGGGCCTGCTTCATGCCGCACAGAGCGCCGATATAGCTGTCGGCAAAGCACATCTCCTTGGCGCGCTTCATGGTGCCGGCATCGGGCTCACCCTTGCAGGACTTCAGCTCCTCCTCCATGTCGATGATGCGCTTGAAGCCGTCCAGGAACCAGATGTCCATCTTGGTGATGGAGTTGATCTTCTGGGGGGAGAAACCGCGGCGCAGCGCCTCGGCCACCACGAACAGGCGCTCGTCAGTGACATTGACCAGCATATCCTCGATCTCGTCGGTATACAGCCCCTCCAGCTTGTCCAGCTTGAGCGCGCGCACATTCAACTCCAGAGAGCGGATGGCCTTCATCAGCGCACCCTCGAAGGAGTTGGCGATGGCCATGACCTCGCCGGTGGCCTTCATCTGGGTGCCCAGGGTACGGCTGGCGGTGGTGAATTTGTCAAAGGGCAGGCGGGGGATCTTAAGCACCACATAGTCGATGGTGGGCTCGAAGCACGCCATGGTGGTGCCGGTAACGGCGTTGGCGATCTCGTCCAGGGTGTAGCCCAGCGCCACCTTGGCTGCCACCTTGGCGATGGGGTAGCCGGTGGCCTTGGAGGCCAGCGCAGAGGAGCGGGACACGCGGGGATTGACCTCAATGACCGCGTACTCAAAGCTGTCGGGATTGAGCGCAAACTGAACATTACATCCGCCCTCGATCTCTAGGGCGTTGATGATGTCCAGCGCGGCGGCGCGGAGCATCTGGAACTCCTTATTGGCAAGGGTCTGTGTGGGGGCGACCACGATGGAGTCGCCGGTGTGCACGCCCACGGGGTCGATGTTCTCCATGGAGCAGATGGTGATCACGTTGCCGGCGCTGTCGCGCATGACCTCGAACTCGATTTCCTTCCAGCCGGCAATGCACCGCTCGATGAGCACCTGACCCACGCGGGACAGGCTGATGCCGCGGTCGGAGATCTCCTCCAGAGAGGCACGGTCGTAGGCGATGCCGCCGCCGGTGCCGCCCAGCGTGTAGGCGGGACGAACGATGACAGGATAGCCGATGCTCTCGGCAAAGTCCACGGCGTCCTTCACACTCTCCACCACCAGCGAGGTGACGCAGGGCTGATTGATGGACTCCATACAGTCCTTGAAGCCCTGGCGGTCCTCCGCCTTATGGATGGACTCGGGGCTGGTGCCCAGCAGGCGGATGCCGTACTTTTCCAGCGTGCCGTTCTCGTGCAAAGCCATGCCCAAGTTCAGGCCGGTCTGTCCGCCCAGATTGGGAAGCAGAGCGTCGGGACGCTCTTTCTCAATGATCTGGGTGATGGAAGGAATGTTCAGCGGCTCGATATACACATGATCGGCAATGTCCTTGTCGGTCATGATGGTAGCGGGGTTGGAGTTGACCAGAACGACCTCCAGTCCCTCCTCCTTCAGCGCACGGCAGGCCTGGGTGCCGGCGTAGTCAAACTCCGCGGCCTGGCCGATGACGATGGGGCCGGAGCCAAGCACCAGCACCTTTTTAATTCCGGGATACATGGGCATTATCGGTCACCTCCCACAATGGAAACGATGCGGTCAAACACATACTCGGTCTCGGCAGGGCCCTTGTTGCCCTCGGGATCGTACTGCATGGAGAAGCAGTTGGTACGGGCATACTTCAGTCCCTCGATACTGCCGTCGTTGACATTGGTATGACTGGCCTGCGCGCCGCTCACACTGCCGTCCACCACCGCGTAGCCGTGGTTCTGGCTGGTGATATAAATCTTGCCCTTCTCCAGATCACGCACGGGGATGTTGCCGCCGCGGTGGCCGTAGGGCAGCTTTTGCGTCTTACCGCCGGCGGCCAGCGCCAGCACCTGATGGCCAAGGCCGATGCCGAACAGGGGCAAATCGCTTTCGTACAGCGCCTTCACCTGGGCGATGATGGCATCATTCTCCGCCGGGTCGCCCGGGCCGGAGGACAGCAGTACGCCGTCGTAGCCGCCGGACAGAATATCCTGCGCCTGGGTGGAGGCGGGCAGCACGGTGACCTTGCAGCCGCGGCGGGTCAGGCAGCCCAGCATGGCGTTGGTCACGCCCAGATCCAGCACGGCCACATGCGCCTTGCTTTCGCCCTGTGCCTCAAGCACGCGGGGCTGGGCGCAGGTCACCTCGGCCACCTTGCCGGTGACCTTATACTCCTTGAGTTTGGCCATCACATCGGTGATATTAAAATGCTCCGCACAGGTGAGCATGGCATTCATGCTCCCCTCATTGCGGAGGATCTTGGTCAGCGCGCGGGTATCCACGCCCTGAATACCGGCCACGCCGTTGGCCACAAGATAGCTGTTCAAATCGCCCTGGCAGCGGAAATTACTGCCCCGGTCGGACAGATGACGCACCACAAGGGTCTGCACCCAAACGCGGTCAGAGGACACATCCTCCTCGTTAACACCGTAATTGCCGATGAGAGGATAGGACATCACCACGCCCTGTCCGGCATAGGCCGGATCGGTCAGCAGTTCCTGATAACCGACCATAGAGGTGTTGAACACCAGCTCGCAGATGCGATCCTCGGTGCAGCCGATGCTGCTGCCGGTGAAGATGCTGCCGTTCTCCAGAATAAGAGTTGCTTTCATAAGTCTGCCATCCCGCCTTTCCTTAAAAAAAGGGAGCAACCGCGCGCATCCATCATCCATACGGATGGCGCGTAGTAACTCCCTGCATTCATACATTCCTTTACCTTACACATTCTACTCGAAACCGAGTGAAAACGCAAGGGGCAAATTCCCTGTTTTTCCCTCTTTTTTTATTTCCGGCTGTTTTGCCAAATTCCCTGGGGATATATTGCCCGGACAATGTCATAATAACCGTAAATCCATTT
>JAGBTC010000265.1 GCA_017631545.1 Oscillospiraceae bacterium | reverse complement strand
GCCGCGCTGGTCAGTCCGGCGCGATCCGTCACGGCATCTCCCGCGCTCTGGTCAAGGCTGATCCGGAGCTGCGTCCGGCCATCAAGAAGGCTGGTTTCCTCACTCGCGATCCGCGTATGAAGGAGCGCAAGAAGTACGGTTTGAAGGGCGCTCGTCGCGCTCCCCAGTTCAGCAAGCGCTGATTTTACCCCACAGACTCACGAAGGACACCACCCATTTGGGTGGTGTCCTTTTTACATAACTCTCCCGTGGCCTTCAGACCGTTTGGCCGGGGCCCCCATGCGAACCCAGCAAAGCGGATCGCATGGGGAGAGGAGGCGCAAGGAAGCGCAGCGCATTTTCGCCCCAGGCGGAAATAAGCGCAGCGAACTTTGCGACGACGAAAGACCGCCCGTCGTGCTCCCAGTTTTTTGGTGTTCCCGTTGGCCCTTGGACCGCAACAGGGAGAGCAGGCCGGAGCGGAGATGGCGAAGCAGCGACAACGCAGATATTTGCATGGACAACAGGAAAGATTATTAGACAACCAGCAGTTGATTTCATAAAACAAAACAGGTACAATGTAACCAGTTGGTTGCATTGTACCTGTTACTTTTCATGAGGTGAACTAATGATGAATAGTACAGTATTTAGCCTTTTTGTTTTACCATTTTTGATTGGAGTAATTATCTGATCGATGTTTCTTAAATGGAAAAGAGGATATATTTTATCGGGTGTTTTTGCTCTAATATCAGTTATAGTATGGCTTTGGACCAAACATCTTGCTAATCACGGAGTTGATGGAACTGTAATGCTTTGGGCTTTGATGGCAACCGAACTTGCAGTTGGTTCGTTAATTGTTGGTGGAATATCTCTTTTGATTAGAAAGATAAAACATTAGGATGCAGACCATATCCTTTGCTTTATATGAAACGCCAACACAGAAACGCCAAGCGCTGAGCTGCAACGCCGCGAACTTACAAGAACGCCACCCATCGGGTGGCGTTCTTTTTCTGTGCTTTTTTGTGTATTCATGTTATAATGAATCGAAAGAGGTGATGGAAATGATCGAACTTTCTTCCTGGCTGCCGGCATTTTTACAGGCATTGGACAACACCTTTGCCCAACGGATATGGTTTGTCGGTCTGCAGGGCAGCTATGGCCGCAGCGAAGCAACACAGACAAGCGACATTGATATGGTCGTGATCCTTGACGAGTTATCTCCGACGGATATTCAAGCGTATCATGATATGCTGGACACCCTGCCGCACAGGGAGTCCATCTGCGGCTTTCTCGCCGGGAAAACAGAGCTTTTGCATTGGGAGGCTTCAGACCTTTTCCAGTTTTACTATGACACAACGCCCATCGTGGGAAATCTTGATGAATTGCTGGCATTGATCGACGATGCTGCGGTTGATCGGGCGATCAAAACCGGCGTGTGCAACCTGTATCACGGCTGCGTGCATAATATGCTGCACGAAAAGAGCGAAGAAATTCTGAAGGAACTATACAAGGCCGCATCCTTCGTGGTGCAGGCACTCTATTTTCAGCAGACGGGATACTATATTCGCCGGCAAACCGACCTGCTCCCCCTCGCTGCCCCCCGGGAGCGTGCCCTTTTGGAGACATTTTTAAGCTTGAAAAGCGGCGGAACGGTGGATTTTCACGCCATGTCCGAAGCATTGTTCCTCTGGTGCAGGCACCGTATCGAGCAATGGCAGTAAAACGCAGTTTTCGGCGCAGCCAATCACCCACCCCAACACCTCGGCCGCCCTTGCGAAACGAGGACAAATGTGGTACGATGAAACGCGACACCGAAGAGGAAGGGCGATACAATGAAAACCAAGGCGATTATTTTTGACAAGGACGGCACGCTGATCGACTTTGATTGCTTCTGGGTGACCATCACCCGCTGGGCGCTGGTGGATCTGCTCAAGGAGCTGGGGCGGGAGGATATCTCCCCGGACGAGGTTCTGTGCGCCATCGGGGTGGAGGACGGCGTGACCGACATCACCAGCGTGTTCAGCTACGGAACCTTTGCTCAGGTGGGTCAGTGCATCCACGCCTATCTGCTCACCCGTGCCTGCCAATGTGATGAAGCACTGGTCGTCGGACGGATCCAGACGCTGTTCCACGACCATCTGGACAAGGGGATCATCGCCCCCGGCTGCCCGGATGTGGTGGGGCTGCTGCACCGCCTGCGCGAGATGGGGCTGACGCTGGCTGTGGCCACCACCGACGATCCGGTGACCACCGGGCGGTGCCTGCGTACGCTGGGCATCGAGGATTGCTTTGAAGTGGTGTACACCGACGACGGCGTGTGCCCTTCCAAGCCCGACCCCTTTATCATTCATGACCTGTGCCGCCGGCTGTCCCTCACCCCGGAGCAGGTGGTCATGGTGGGCGACAGCGTGAACGATATGCGCTTTGCCCGCAACGGCGGCGTGCGTGCGATCGGTGTGGCCAAGGGTGCGAAAAACCACGCCACCCTGACCCGGTACGCCGACGCGGTGATCCCGGATATTTCCCATGTGCTTGAGGTAATGGAATAAAAAGCAGCGGCGTGTGTCCCGGAGGGATACACGCCGCTTTCATGCTTTCATGCTCTGTACTCACGCCAGCGTGAGCGTAAAGGTGAACTCGGTCACCCCGTCCCGGCTGGTCACGGTAATATTCTCCTTCAGGCTGCCAAGGATGGTCTTGACAATATACAGGCCAAGGCCCACCCCGTCCCGATCCTGACTGCGGGAATGGTCGGCCTTGTGGAAGCGGTCAAAGAGCAGCGGCAGCTCCTCCGGATCGATGGTCTGACCCAGATTGCGTACCGAAACGAAGGCCTTGCCCTCCCGGGTCACGATCTCCACGGTGATAGCGCTGTCCTGCGTGGCGAATTTGGCCGCATTGTCTACCAGATTATAGCATACCTGCGTAATGGCGTCCGGGTCGCCCCAGACCATCACCGGCCCCTCGGGCATCCGCGCATCCACATCCAGCCCCCGGGCGGTGATATGCCCCTCCAGACTGACCAGCACACGCAGCATGACCTCGCTGACATCAAAGCGCTCCTGCGCCGTCATGCTGCTGCGTTCCGTGTCCGACTTCAGCCGGGACAGATCCAGCATCTGCCGCACCAGCCGGGACAGACGCCGGGTTTCCGAGGCGATGACCTGTAAAAACTCCCCCTCCCGCTCCTTTGGGATGGTGCCGTCCAAAATTCCCTCGGCAAAGCCGGCAATGGTGGTCATGGGGGTCTTTAGCTCGTGGGATACATTGGCAATGAATTCGTTGCGCTGAATTTCCGAGCGCTCGATGGAGCTTGCCATGGTGTTAAATGCCTCGGCCAGCGCACCCACCTCGTCGCTGCGCTGCTCATAGCCCTGAATTCGCACATGAAACTGACCGTGGCCGAACTTGCGCGCAGCCTCGGCGATCTCGTTGATGGGTCGCACCTGCCGGGCGGAGGAGATGGTGGCCGCAATGACGGAAAAGATAAGCACCACGATGGCGGTGAAGAAGAAAATACCGGCCATATCCCGCCACAGCTGGGAGATGCTTGCCGCACCGGTGGACACCAGCACCAGCCCGCGCACCGTCCGGGTGCCGTCGGCCAGCTGCGCCATGACGGGGGCGATGGTGAGAAAACGGCTCTCCCCGTACAGGCCGCCCAGCGTGGTCATGCCGGTGTAGCTGCCCCGCTGAAGCACGAAATCCACAATTGGTTTTGGCACACCGGACAAATAGTTGTACTGCCGTGCGCCGTCGGTGGCGTAGACGATCTCGCCGGTGGTCTCGCTGAGCATGACATGGGCACCCGAGATCTGCGCCAGCGAGGACACATACAATTGAAAGTACCGATCCCGTATGCCGTTCCCCTGTTCCAGATAGTTACCGGTGAACTGGGCGATGTACTGGGCGTTGTGGGTCAGCGTCTGCTTTTTTTCTTCGATGACATAGCGGTAGGACAGCATGGTAAACGCTGTGGACAGCAGAAAGAAGGACACAAACACGATGCTCAGCACCAGCGTCATCTGCCGCTTGAAATAGGTATTCACCGCCTGTCACCTCTCTTTCTCTTACAGGGATCGCCCTCAACCGGGGGCACCCACCTCGAATTTATAGCCCACGCCCCACACGGTCTTGAGCGACCACTGCCGGGACACGCCCTCCAGCTTTTCCCTCAGGCGCTTGATATGCACATCCACCGTCCGGCTGTCGCCGAAGTAGTCAAAGCCCCACACCTCATCCAGCAGCTGGTTTCGGGTGAACACCCGATTGGGGGAGGAGGCCAGATGGAACAACAGCTCCAGCTCCTTGGGAGGGGTATCGATCCGCTGGCCGTCCACCAGCAGCTCGTAGGAATCCAAATTGATGGTCAGCCGGTCGAAGGACAGCTTTTTCTCCCCGCTCTCCTCCTCCGCGCCGGCACGGCGCAGCACCGCGTGGATGCGAGCCAGCACCTCTTTCATTTCAAAGGGCTTGACCACATAGTCGTCCGCACCGCTCTCCAGGCCGGCGACCCGATCCTCCACCTCGCCCTTGGCGGTGAGCATGATCACGGGGGTGTCCCCCTCCTCACGGATCTTTTTCAGCACCGACCAGCCGTCCATCACGGGCAGCATAATGTCCAGCAGCACCAGCTCAGGGGCAAAGGTGCGAAACAGCTCCACGCCCTTTCCCCCGTCCCGGGCGACGCAGGTTTCAAAGCCTTCTTTATCCAGATACAGCTGCAGCAGCTGGGCGATATTGCTGTCGTCCTCAACGATAAGCACTTTTCTTGCCATAAGGGCACCTC
>JAGBTC010000264.1 GCA_017631545.1 Oscillospiraceae bacterium | reverse complement strand
GTTTCCCGCCGCTTCCGCGCCGCCATCGCGGCCGGTGAGCTGATTTACGAGGACGACTCTCAGGATGTGCTGATGTTGCAGCTGCACGCTGCCTCTCTGGGCCTGCCCTTCCTGCCCGTTCGTCTGATGCAGGGTTCCGGTCTGATGAAGTACTGGGGCATCAGCCAGGAGCAGCGTAAGGCGCTGGACAAGGTGGACGATCTCAAGTGCGTGGAAGTGGAAAACCCCTTCAAGCCCGGTGAGAAGGTGGTCGCCGTTCCCGTGCCCAAGCTGGACACCGCGGTGATCCACGTGCAGAAGGCCTCTCCCGACGGCACCTGCATCATCGAGGGCGACGAGTTCCACGACGTGGACATCGCCGTGGCCGCCCGCAAGGTCATCGTCACCTGCGACGAGCTGGTCAGCAACGAGTACATCCGCCGCGACCCCACCCTGACCCGCATTTTCGGCGAGTGCGTCAGCGCGGTTGTCCATGCTCCTTTCGGCGCGTGGCCCAGCCAGTGCTATAACTACTACGACAACGATCCCGGCGCCCTGAAGGAGTATGACAAGGCCTCCAAGTATTACGACGCCGAGGACGCCAAGGCTCAGCTGGCCAAGGCCGCTGCCAAGGCCAAGAAGGCCGCTGAAAAGAATCCCGAGGACGCCAAGCTGGCCGAGGCCGCTGCCCGTGCCGAGAAGGCTGCCGCAGACGCCGCTTCCGGCGTGGCCATCCCCGAGACCTTTAAGGACTACCTGGACAAGTGGGTCTACAGCGTGAAGGATTACAACGACCTGCTCAACAAGATTGGCGGAGCCCGCCTGGTGAGCCTGAACAGCGCTCCCCACCTGGGCTACTCCAACACCCATCTGAAGTAAGAAAGGGAGGTTATGAACATGGCTGATTATACCAAGTATACCAAGCAGGAGATGCAGGCCTACGCCATCGCCAAGAACATCAAGGAAAACCAGATCGTCATCGTGGGCACCGGCCTGCCTCTGATCGGCGCCTCTCTGGCCAAGGCGGCTATCTGCCCCTCCTGCCACCCCATCGTGGAGAGCGGCCTGATGGACTGCGACCCTATCGAGGTGCCCCGCTCCGTGGGCGACAACCGCTTCATGGCTCACTGCGCCGTGCAGTGGCCCAACATCCGCTTCATCGGCTTTGAGGCCAATGAGTGGCTGCACGACGAGGATCGTCTGATCGCCTTCATCGGCGGCGCCCAGATCGACCCCTACGGAAATGTCAACTCCACTTGCATCTACGGTGACGGCGACTATGTCAAGCCCAAGACCCGCTTCACCGGTTCCGGCGGCGCCAATGGCATCGCCACCTACTGCAACACCATCATCATGATGCAGCATCAGAAGCGCCGCTTCATGGAGAAGATCGACTACATCACCTCCTGCGGCTGGATGGACGGCCCCGGTGGCCGCGAGCGCGCCGGCCTGCCCGGCAACCGCGGTCCTCAGATGGTGGTTACCGATCTGGGCATCATGAAGTTCGACGAAGAGACCAAGCGCATGTATTGTGCTTATATGTTCCCCGGCGTCACCCCCGAGATCGTGCAGGAGAACACCGGTTTCGAGATTGACTGCTCCCGTGCCCAGCAGATGGAAGGCCCCTCGCCCGAGATCATCAAGCTCATCCGCGAGGTCATCGACCCCGGCCAGGCCTTCATTAAGGTTCCCAAGGAGTAAAAAGCGCGTAAATGGGGCGCATGGGAGGCGAAAGGAGAAAATTCCTTCCCGGTGTCTCGTTTCCGGTTGAAATTACATCTATAAACAAACAATAACTAGGAGGATATTACAATGGGTTCTTATTCCATGCCCGGCTATTTCCAGAATATGACCGTGGTGGGCAAGGCGGTTCGTCCCAATGCGGAGAACGCTGCCGAGCTCAAGGCCATCGAGGCTGAGATCGATGCCCGCATCGCTGAGGGTCTGGCCAACGGCAAGAGCGACGAGGCCATGAATGAAAAGGGTCAGCTGACCGCCATGCAGCGCATTGCCCTGCTGGTGGACGAGGGCACCTGGTGCCCCCTGAACAGCCTGTACAACCCCGAGAACAACAAGACCGGCACCACTTCCATCATCAAGGGTCTGGGCCGCGTCAACGGCAAGTGGTGCTGCATCATCGCTTCCGACAACAAGAAGCACGCCGGCACCTGGGTGCCCGGTCAGGCCGATGACCTGATCCGCGGCAGCGATACCGCCAAGCGTCTGCGTATCCCCCTGATCTACCTGCTGGAGTGTGCCGGCGTGGAGCTGGACAAGCAGGAGAAGGTGTACCCCAACCGCCGCGGCGGCGGTACTCCCTTCTACCGCAACTCCGAGCTCAACCAGATGGGCGTGCCCGTCATCGTGGGCATCCACGGCACCAACCCCGCCGGCGGCGGCTATCACTCCATCTCTCCCACCATCCTGATCGCCCATGAGAAGGCCAACATGGCTGTGGGCGGCGCCGGCATCGTGGGCGGCATGAACCCCAAGCCCTATGTGGACATGGAGGCCGCTCTGGCTCAGATCGAGGCTACCAAGGTTCTGCGTGCCGATCCTCCCGGCTCTGTGGCCAGCCACTTTGGCCAGACCGGCTTCTGGCGCGAGGTGTATACCGAGCAGGAGGGCGTGATCGCCGGCATCAAGAAGTATGTGGATATGCTGCCCTCCTATGATCCCGAGTTCTTCCGCGTG
>JAGBTC010000263.1 GCA_017631545.1 Oscillospiraceae bacterium | reverse complement strand
TTGTTGACATAGTCCCACATGGTCAGGAACATCATGCTCATGCTCCAGGCCGCATCGCCCCGTACCAGCACGCCGCTGTCCTTCCAGTGACCAAAGCGCTCCTTGGCGTTGATATACTCGTCCGCCAGATTGACGCCGCCGGTAAAGGCCGCCCGGCCGTCAATGATACACAGCTTGCGGTGATCCCGGTTATTCAGCAGCAGCGACATGACAGGTACAATGCGGTTGAACACGCAGCAGCGGATGCCCTGCTCGGCCAGCTGCTTTTGATAGTTTTTGGACAGGGTGAACATACATCCCATATCGTCGTACATCACCCGCACATCCACACCCTGCGCCGCCTTGCGCTTGAGCACGGCCAGCACGCTGTCCCACATGACCCCCTCCTGGATGATGAAATACTCCAGGAAAATATACCGCTGCGCCTGCTCCAGCTGCTCCAGCATAGCCTTGTGGTACGCCTCACCGCTGGGGAAATAATCCACCGCCGTATTGGTGTACACCGGGCAGTAGGCCCAGCGCTCCATATAGCGGGCCTGCGCCACCGCATCCTCCCCTGCCGGGGCAAGCACCTCTGCCTTGAAATCCCCCTTCAAATGGGTGAGCAACCGCTGGTCAATGGCGTTCATGGCGCGGCGCAGCCAGCGTGGATGGCGGCTGCCTCCAAAAAGCAGGTAGATCATGCCCCCAAACACTGGAAAGGGCAATATCAGCACCAGCCAGACGATCTTATAGGCCGGGTCGCTGCTGTCGGCGATGATGCCCAGTGCAGAAACGATGCTGACGAGGATGCACACCCAGTAAAACTGGGTAAAGCTTTCGGAAAATGCGCTGATCATCAGCACGAACACCGCAATCTGCGTCAACAGCGACACAGCCACCAGTACCGAGCGGTGTCCCAGCAGATAAAGCACCTTTTTCATCTTGTCCGCCTCCCTTCCACAGGATCAACCGCAATTATTTCAGCACAACGCTGTCCTTGCCCAGCAGCGAGCGCAGCTCGTCCACAAGGACGGGCTGGATGTCACACTTGGTTCCCAGCCGTTTTTTTGTATCTTCAAAATACAGCACCGCCTGTCCCTCACCCGGGAACATGGACAGCACGAGCTTCACCTTACGCAGGCGTGGGTCGTCCTCCCCGTCCAGCTTCAGGTACAGCCGTTCGGACACTTGGGCGGCGACCCGCTCTCCCTCCAGATCACCCAGAGGACGCAGCGTGTCGCACAAAATCTGCGGCTCCTTCTCGTCCCGGACGGAGATGCGTCCGGTGACGATCACGGGGCTGTTTTCCTTGATGTAATTTCCGCTTTCGTTCAGCGTGCGGGCAAAGACCAGCAGCTCCATAGTGCCCGTGTCATCCTCCAGCGTGACATAGGCCATGAGGGTGTTGTTTCGGGTCGTCTTGGTGTTGTAGCGCGCGATTATGCCCGCCACCGTCACCCGCTGCTCGTCTACAAAACGGATGGCGCCGCCCTCCCGGGAAAAGTCGGACAAAATAGCCCCAATGCTCACCGCGCCCCGGCGGCGCGCCGCCTCACGGTAGGCGTCCATGGGGTGACCGCTGAGGTACAGACCGGTGGTTTCCCGCTCCATGGTCATCAGCTCCTGGGGAGAGAACTCCGGCAGTTCGGGCAGAACCAGCGCCTTGGGCGCGGAGGAATCGTCCTGTGTGCCCATGCCGAACAGATCCAGCTGTCCCTCCAGATTGCGCTTGCGCTCGGCGGCAATGCCGTCCAGCACCTGAGCGTAAACGGCCAGCAGCTGGGAGCGGCGGTAGCCCATGCTGTCAAAGGCGCCGCAGCGGATCAGGCTTTCCACCACGCGTCGGTTGAGATCGTGGTCGTACATCCGCTGGCAGAAGTCCATAAAATCGGTAAAGTTTCCGCCCCTTACACGCTCTGCCAACAAAGCCTCTACCACACCTACGCCCACGCCCTTCACGGCGGCAAGGCCAAAGCGGATATTTTCCCCGGACACGGTGAAGGTCGTCCCGGACTCGTTCACATCCGGGGGCAGCAGGGCGATACCGATATCCTTACACTCACCGATATACCCGGCCACCTTATCCTGGGAGTCCAGCACTGAGGTGAGCAGCGCCGCCATATACTCCCGGGTGTGGTGGCACTTGAACCACGCCGTCTGGTAGGCCACTACCGCATAGGATACGGCGTGGGCCTTGTTAAAGGCGTAGCTTGCAAAGTCATATATCTCATCGTAAATGGATTGTGCCACGCTTTCGGGGATCCCGTGAGCCACACAGCCGGTAATGCCGCGCTCGGGGTCACCGTGCAGGAAGGCACCGCGCTCGCGCTCAATGTCCTTGACCTTCTTTTTGGACATGGCTCTTCGCACCATATCCGCCTGTCCCAGCGAGTAGCCGGCCAGCCGACGGAAGATCTCAATGACCTGCTCCTGATAGACAATGCAGCCGTAGGTAACGGACAGGATCGGCTCCAGCATGGGGTGCTTGTAGGCAATGAGCCTGGGGTTCTGGGCGCAGGCGATAAAGCGCGGGATGGAGTCCATGGGGCCGGGACGGTACAGGGCAATGATAGCGGTGATGTCCTCAATACTCTTGGGTTTCAGGCCCACACAGACGCCGGTCATACCGGCCGACTCCATCTGGAACACGCCGCTGGTCTGGCCTCGGGAGATCATCTCAAAGGTTTCCTTGTCATCCTCCGGAATATCCTCCAGCCGGAAATCCGGCGTATGGGCCTGCACCAGCTTCACCGCGTCATCCAGAACCGTCAGGTTCCGCAGACCCAGGAAGTCCATCTTCAGCAAACCCAGCTCCTCCAGCGTGGTCATGACATATTGACAGACCACCGCCTCGTCATTCTTCGCCAGCGGCACATACTCATGCACCGGCCGCTTGGTAATGACCACACCGGCGGCATGGGTGGAGGTATTTCTAGGCATACCCTCCAGACTCCGTGCGGTATCAATCAGCTTGCGCACCCGTTCGTCCCCATCGTACATTTCCTTCAGCTGGGGTGAGGTTTTCA
>JAGBTC010000262.1 GCA_017631545.1 Oscillospiraceae bacterium | reverse complement strand
TGCGGCGACCCGGAGGGGCGGCACGGCATTATTCTGGCCAAGAACGAGCCGGCCAAAGCGGTTGGTGTGCGTACTGCGGAGACCATCTGGCAGGCTAAGCGAAAGTGTCCCGAACTGGTGCTGCTGCCCTCTCACCATGACCGCTATCGGGCGTTTTCCCGGCGGGTCAACGCCATTTATGAGGAATTTACCGACCGGGTGGAGCCCTTTGGTATTGACGAAAGCTGGCTGGATGTGACGGGGACGCTGCACTTGTTCGGCGGGGACGCCCGTGTGCTGGCCGACCGCATTCGGGAGCGGGTCCGTGCGGAGCTGGGCCTGACCCTTTCGGTGGGCGTGTCCTTCAACAAGGTGTTTGCCAAGTTGGGCAGCGACTATAAAAAGCCGGACGCCACCACCGTCATCGGGCGGGAGGATGTGGAGCGAATGGTGTTCCCCCTTCCGGTGAGTGACCTGTTGTTTGTGGGGCGGGCGGCGGAACAGGAGCTGGAACGCTTTGGCGTGCGTACTATCGGACAGCTGGCCGCCTTTGACCGGGATGCTCTGGGGCGGCTGCTGGGGCAGCACGGCCTGCAGCTGCACGACTACGCCAACGGTCGGGAGAACAGCCCCGTGCGCCCGGCGGGGGAATATGTCCCACCCAAGTCCGTGGGCAACGGCTTTACCTTTCCCGAGGATCTGATGGGACGGGAGCAGGTGCGCTCGGGCGTTTCTATGCTGGCGGACAGCGTGGCCGCCCGGCTGCGCCATCATGGGCTGAAGTGCGCGGCGGTGCAGGTCAATCTCCGCAGCCCGGATTTTCATGACATCAGCCGCCGTCAGCGGCTGGAGCGTCCCAGCTTCGTGGCCCGGGAGCTGGTGGACTGTGCCATGGAGATTATTGCCGCCAATTGGCGCTGGGACGCGCCCATCCGCGCCATTACGGTCACCGCCATCAATCTGCTTTCCGACGGGGAGCAGGGGGAGCAGATGGATCTGTTCTGTGATGACGGGCTCAGCCGCCGCCGGGAAAACCTGAGTTATGCTCTGGATGATATTCGCCAGCGGTTCGGTTCGCGTGCCATCGGCCCGGCCAGCGCCGTAGGGGAGTGGTCGGAACCGGAGGATTAGCTTTCCTTTTTCCGCGGGCTGTGGTAAACTGTGGGCAGAGCAAAGAGAGGTGAGTCCCATGATCCGCGTGCGCGATCTGAAGCTGCCCCTGAACGGGGACATGGAACAACTGAAAAAGTGTGCCGCCCGGGCATTGAATATTCGACCCGGCGACATTGAGCAGATGCATATCGCCCGCCAATCCATCGACGCGCGCAATAAGGCGCAGGTACACTATGTGTACACCGTGGATGTGACGGTGCCCGGGGAGCGGGCGGTGCTTGCACGCGCCCGCAATCCCAAGGCCGCCCTGTATGCCCCTGAGCCCTATGTCTTTCCTGCGATACACCGCCGGGACAGCGTGCCTCCGGTGGTGGTGGGCATGGGGCCAGCCGGGCTGTTTGCCGCGTTGTTTCTGGCTCGGGCGGGGCTTGCCCCCGTGGTGCTGGAGCGTG
>JAGBTC010000261.1 GCA_017631545.1 Oscillospiraceae bacterium | reverse complement strand
TGGTGGGCGCGCAGTACATCACCAATGTGATCGACGAGAAGGATCTGATCACGGTGGATATCGGCGGCACCAGCACCGACATCAGCCTGGTGGTGGACGGCCGCTTCGAGGCCTCCGACGAAAAGACCATCAGCGGCTATCCCGTGCGTATCCCCTCCATTGACATCTCCACCATCGGTGCCGGTGGCGGCTCCATCGGCTGGGTCGACAGCGGCGGAATTCTGAAGGTAGGCCCCCAGAGCGCCGGCGCCAACCCCGGCCCTGCCTGTTACAATCTGGGCGGCAAGGAGGCCACCATCACCGACGCTCGCGTGGTGCTGGGTCACCTGAACCAGGAGCGGCTGCTGGGCGGCAGACTGCCCATCAAGGCCGAAAACTCCCGCAACGCCGTGGGTGCGCTGGCCGAGAAGATCGACATGGAGCTGCTGGAGACGGCCCGGGGCATCATCTCCGTTTCCAACTCCAGCATCGTTAAGGAGATCAAGAATGTCACCGTCGCCAAGGGTTACAACCCCAGCGAGTTCTGCCTGGTGGCCTTCGGCGGCTCCGGCCCCCTGCACGCCGCGGAGCTGATGGAGGAAATGAGCATCCAGAAGGCGCTCGTCCCCAAGACGCCCGGCCTGCTGGCGGCCTATGGCCTGCTGACCGAGAATATGCGCCGCGACTTTGTCCAGACCTATGTGATGGACATTTCCGACGACTGCGCCGCCATTCTGGAAAAGTGGTTCGCCGCCCTGGAGAAGGATGCCGAGCAGTGGTTTGACGAAGAGAAGATCGAGCCCGCCCTTCGCAGCCGTGAATATTTCCTGGATATGCGCTACAAGGGTCAGAACCACGAGATCCGCGTGCCCGTTACCATGAAGGACATCGCCTCTGCCCAGACCCTGCGCGACGCCTTTACTGCGGCCTACGAGCGCCTGTATTCCTTCAGCTCCAAGGACACCGTCCAGATTGTCAACTTCGGTCTGTCTGCCCTGGGCGATATCGTCTATCCCGTCATCGTCAAGGACGAGTACGCCGGCGAGGATCCCTCTGCCGCCGTCATTGGCAGCCGCCATGTGTATGAGGGCAACGGCAAGTTTGCCGACTACACGCTGTATGACCGCGAAAAACTGCACAACGGCAACGTTGTTCAGGGTCCTGCCATCATCGAGCAGATGGACAGCACCACCATCGTCCTTTCCAACCAGAAGGCCACGGTGGATCAGTACCTGAACATGATGATTGAGCGTAAATAAGGGAGGAGAGCCGAACATGAAAGAGATCAATTCCATTACCCTGGAGATCATCTCCAACGGCATCACCTCCATCGCCGAACAGATGGGCGTGATTTTGGCCAAGACCGGCTACAGCACCAACATCAAGGAGCGCAAGGACCTGTCCGTGGCGGTGTTCAGCCCGGAGGGCAAGCTGCTGTCTCTGGCCCAGCACATTCCTCTGCACTTCAGCTCCCTGTCGGGCGCGGTGGATGTGCTGACCGAAAAGTACTCCATCGAGGACATTCATGAGGGCGATGTGTTCATCGCCAACGACCCCTATACTGGCGGCGGCTCTCACCTGCCCGACCTGGTGCTGGTCAAGCCCGTGTTCTACCACGGCAAGCTGGTGGCCTACATGGTCAACACCGGCCACCATGCCGACAAGAGCCGCAAAGGCCCCACCATCTATGACGAGGGCCTGCGTATCCCCCTGGTGAAGCTGTACAGCAAGGGTGAGCTGGTGCAGGATGTCTTTGATCTGATCATGCTGAACTTCCAGATGAAGTACGAGCGTCAGGGTGACCTGAACGCCCAGTTCATCACCAACCAGTTCGGCGCAGACAAGCTCAGCGAGCTCATCGACAAGATCGGGCTGGACACCTATGAGGAGTTCTGCAAAAAGTGGCTGGAATACGGCGAGAAGAAGGCCCGCATTGCCATCCAGGAGCTGCCCGACGGCGAATACTGCTTCGAGGACTATATGGATGACGACGGTGCCGGCGGCGGTCGGGTGCTGATCAAGACCAAAGTGATCATCAAGGGCGACCAGATCACCTTTGACTTCACCGGCAGCGATCCTCAGAACAAGGGCCCCCACAACTGCGTGCCCTGCGCGCTGAAGGCCACCGTTTACTACGCCATGCTGTCCATTCTGGATAAGTCCATCCCCGCCAACTCCGGTTTCTTTGACAGCATTAAGGTGGTGGCTCAGCCCGGCAGCATCGTCTGGGCGCAGGAGCCTGCCCCCACCTCGGACCGTGAAACCACCACCCAGCGCATCGCGGATGTCATCTTCGGCGCCTTCGCCAAGATGGATCCCCAGCGTGTCACGGCGGCCGGCAACGGCGCCATGAGCTACTTCTTCTTCTCCGGCACCGACAAGCGCACCGAAAATCCCTATGTGTATGTGGAGACCATCGGCGGCGGCTCGGGCGCGCGCTTCAACAAGGACGGTCTGGATGCCGTTCATGTGCATATGACCAACACCTCCAACCTGCCCGTTGAGGCGCTGGAGATGGAGTATCCCCTGCTGGTGGAGAAGTACGCTCTGTCCGAGAACAGCGGCGGCGCGGGCAAGTACCGCGGCGGTATGGGCATCGTGCGTACCATCCGTATTCTGGAGGAGAGCGGCGATTCCATGCTGATCTCCGCTGCCACCGAGCGCTCCGTCAGCCGTCCCTGGGGTCTGGAAGGCGGTCAGGGCGGCGGCAACGCCAGCATCAAGGTCTACCGGGATGGCAAGCTGATCCTGGACACCCCCAAGCCCAGAAATGTGCCGTTGCAGACCGGCGATGTGGTGGAAATGGTCACCGCCGGCGCCGGCGGCTACGGCCCGGTGTCCGAGCGTGATCCCGAACTGCTGCGTCAGGAACTGGCAGAGGGCATCATCGACGAGAACTGGCTGAAAGAGGCCGGTGTGACCCTGGATTAAACACAAGCAAAATAAAAAAGCGTCGGCGGTGGAAACCGCCGGCGCTTTTTGTTATAATGGCAGCAGGGAAATGAGGTGAGGGCGTGAAGCGTTTTCGTAAGATCTATCTGGAGATCACCAATCGGTGCAATCTGCGCTGCTCCTTCTGCCCGGGCACCCACCGTCCGCCCCGGGTCATGGAGGAGCAGGAGTTCGTGTTCCTGCTGGATCGGCTGGCGCCGTGGACGGACTATCTCTACTTTCATTTGATGGGCGAGCCCCTTGGTCACGCAAAGCTGGGTCGGTTTCTGTCGCTGGCAGGGGAGCGGGGGCTGCGGGTCATTTTGACCACCAACGGCACGCTGCTGCCCCGGCAGCAGGAGGCGCTGCTGTGCGCGCCTGCCCTGCATAAGGTAAACCTGTCCCTGCACGCCTTTGAGGCCAATGACCTGTCCATCCCTTTTGAGACATATCTGGACGGCTGTCTGGACTTTGCCCGGGCGGCGCAGGGGCGCAAACTGGTGGTTTTCCGCCTGTGGAACGAGGGGGGCGCGCAGGAGAAAAACGGGGAGATCCTGCGCGCGCTGGAGGGTTGCTTTCCC
>JAGBTC010000260.1 GCA_017631545.1 Oscillospiraceae bacterium | reverse complement strand
GCCGGCCCGAACTTCGGCTGCGGTTCCAGCCGTGAACACGCTCCGCTGGCCATCAAGGCCTGTGGTGTCAAATGTGTGATTGCGCCCTCTTTTGCCCGCATCTTCTACCGCAACGCCATCAACATCGGTTTCCCCATCATGGAGTGCGCGCAGGCGGCGCAGGAGATCAATGCCGGCGATCAGGTCAGTGTGGACTTTGCCACCGGGCTGATTACTGACGAGACCACCGGAAAGACCTATCAGGCCGCACCATTCCCTGCGTTTATCAACGGGATCATTCAAAGCGGCGGCCTGCTTAATTCCTTGAAAGATCGTGGGGTGGGCAAGTAATGGAGTATAAGATCGCATTGATCCGGGGCGACGGTATCGGCCCGGAGGTGGTTGGTGAAGCGGTCAAGGTCATGGATGTTGTCGCCGCCAAATATGGCCACACCTTCCGTTACACCGATGTGCTCATGGGCGGCTGTGCCATCGACGCGGTGGGCAAGTCCTATCCCGACGGCACCGCCGAGACCTGCAAGGCCTGCGACGCGGTGCTGCTGGGTGCGGTGGGCGGCCCCAAGTGGGGACATTCCACCCAGCCGGAAAAACGCCCGGAGACCGCTCTTTTATCCATTCGCAAGGATCTTGGCCTGTACGCCAATCTGCGTCCTGCAACCCTGCGCCCGGCGCTGGCGGACGCCTGCCCCCTTCGCCGGGAGACAGCGGAAAAGGGTATCGACCTGATGATGGTACGCGAGCTGACCGGCGGTGTGTACTTTGGCAAGCGGGAGCGCTATATGACTGAGGACAGGGGAGAGGAGGCCAGCGACCGCATGGCCTACTCCGAACTGGAGATCGAACGAATCGGCCGCCGTGCCTTTGAGCTTGCCCGCCTGCGGGGGAAGAAGGTGTCCAGTGTCGACAAAGCCAATGTGCTGGAGACATCCCGCCTGTGGCGCGAGATCATGCACCGGCTGGCGAAGGAGTATCCTGACGTAGCGTATGAGGATGTGCTGGTGGACAACTGCGCCATGCAGCTGGTGCGCGATCCCAGTCAGTTTGATGTGGTGGTCACCGAAAATATGTTCGGGGACATCCTTTCGGATGAGGCATCTATGATCACCGGTTCCATTGGGCTGCTGCCCTCCGCCTCCATCGGAGATACCGCCCCCGGCCTGTACGAGCCCATTCACGGCTCTGCGCCTGACATTGCCGGTCAGGACAAGGCAAATCCCATTGCCACGATCCTGTCCGTAGCGATGATGTTGCGCTACTCTTTCCAGCTGGCGGCGGAGGCCGACGCGGTGGAGCGGGCGGTGGACGCGGTGCTGGCTGAGGGCTGGCACACCGCCGACATGGCGGGCGACGCGGACAAGCTGGTCGGCACGGTGCAGATGGGTCGTCTGATCTGCGAAAAACTGTAATTTGTACTGACGGGAGAAAGCGTTATGACCGCTTTCTCCCGTTTTTTGCAGTTTGCTTTTGGCGAATTATGCAAAAACTTATTTTTCAATGGAAAAAGCCTTGCATTTTTGCAAGTGGGTGATTATAATGTGTCAAGAACTTATCATCAACGGAGGTTACCCCCATGAAGCCTATTTCCAGCATCGCAAAGGGCATCGCCCCTTCCGCTACGGTGGCAGTGGACACCCTTGCCAAGCAAATGAAGGCGGACGGCATTGATGTCATCGGCTTTGGCGCCGGTGAGCCGGATTTCCCCACCCCCGACAGCATCAAGGTCGCGGCCATCAAGGCCATCAGCGACAACCAGACCCGGTACACCCCGGCGGCTGGCATCGTGCCCCTGCGTAATGCGATCTGCCAATGGATGAAGCGTGAGTATGGCGTTGACTATCAGCCCAGCCAGATCTGCGTGAGCAGCGGTGCCAAGCACAATGTGTTTATTGCGCTGCAGGCTATCTGCAATCCGGGGGATGAGGTGATCCTGCCTGCGCCCTACTGGGTGACCTACGAGGAATCGATCAAGATGACCGGCGGCGTGCCCGTTGTGATCAACACCACGGAGCAGACCCGCTTTAAGGTCACGCCCGAGATGTTGGAGCAGGTCATTACGCCCAAGACCAAGGCGCTGATCCTGACCAATCCCTCCAATCCCACCGGTATGCTTTATTCCAAGCAGGAGCTGGAGGCTATCGCCCAGGTCGTGTTGAAGCACGATCTGTATGTCATCAGCGATGAGATCTATGACAAGCTGGTCTATGTGGGTGAGTTTACCTGCTTTGCCACCCTGGGTGAGGAGATCAAGCAGCGCACCATCACCATCAACGGCGCGTCCAAGTCTTTTGCCATGACCGGCTGGCGCATCGGCTTTGCCGCCGCCAACGAGGAAATCTCCAAGGCCATGGCCAATTACCTCAGCCATTCCACGGGCAACCCCTGCTCCGTGTCCCAGTATGCGGCGCTGGAGGCCTATTCCACCCAGGAAGATCTGCTGACCAAGATGCAGCTGGCCTACGCCCGCCGGCGCAAGTATTTCCTCGAGCGCATCAAAAAGCTCAAGGATGTCAGCTGTCTGGAGCCGGATGGCGCGTTCTATATTTTTATGAACATCAAGGGGCTGTTGGGTCGCACCATTCAGGGCGTGACCATCAACTCCTCGGCGGACTTTGCTCAGGCACTGCTGGAGAAGGGGCTGGTGGCTGTCGTACCCGGCGAGGCCTTCGGCGCGCCCGGCTATGTGCGCTGGTCCTACGCCACCTCTATGGAGAACATCCGTGAAGGACTTGACCGACTGGAGAAGTTCCTTTCCGAATAATCAAAGCGCGGTATCGCTATGCGATGCCGCGCTTTTCTCAATTTAAAAAACTTTTCTTCACGCTATGGAAATCAGCGCACGTGTGCGGTATAATAATATTACAACGGCAGGGGTGGCCTCTGTCCACACAGAAAGCAGGTGCTGTGTTGAAAAAAGAGAAATTTGCATCGTACATTGCTGTCGGAGTGACTGCCTTCGCTGTCATTGCGGCCGGCCTACTGTTTTACTTTTGTCTG
Source organism: Oscillospiraceae bacterium (assembly GCA_017631545.1). Taxonomy (GTDB): domain Bacteria; phylum Bacillota; class Clostridia; order Oscillospirales; family Oscillospiraceae; genus Lawsonibacter. The sequence goes on along the minus strand of JAGBTC010000260.1, from coordinate 4,061 downwards.
CTTCGCATTGATCGCATCCGGGACTTTTTTGCCGCGTTGGCCTTTATTTTGCGCCCGGTCATCTACGGATTGGTGCTGGCCTTTTTGATGCTGCCCCTCCAGCGGGGATTCAACCGCTTTTTCTGCAAGATCACCCAAGGGAAAAGCGGCGGCCGTTGGACCAATTTTGCGTCTATTCTGCTCAGCTTGATTACGCTGCTGCTCATTATCTATCTGTTTCTGGCCATGCTGCTGCCCCAGATCTATGTGAGCGTGGTGGGCTTGGTCAAATCCATGCCCGGCTACATCAGCAGCGCTCAGGTGTGGCTGGCCGGCTTCCTGAAAGAAAATCCGGAGGTGCAGGCCATTTTGCTGCCGGTGTACGAGTCGGCCGCCAACTCCCTGCAGGAGTGGCTGCAGGGCGACCTGCTGCCCCGGTTGGAGTCGGTGGAAAGCACCCTTGATCTGCTGGAGTCTGTGTTCTGGCCGGGTGTGACCGGCGTGGCTTCGGTGATGCTGGATGTGCTGTACTGGGTCAAGGATGTGCTGATCGCGGTGATCATCAGCGTGTATCTGCTGTTTCGCAAGGACACCTTTGCTGCCCAGAGCAAGAAGATCACCTTCAGTCTCCTGCCTAAGTCCAAGGCACAGCTGCTAGTGGCCGAAACCAGAAACGCCTACCGTATTCTCAGTGGCTTTATCATTGGCAAGATTATCGATTCCGCTATCATCGGCGTGATCTGCTTTGTGGGCTGCTCGCTGTTTCGCTTTCCGTATCCTGCGCTGGTCGCTACGGTGGTGGGTGTGACCAATGTGGTCCCGTTCTTCGGTCCGTTCATCGGTGCGATCCCGTCCTTTTTCCTGATTCTTTTGGTCAATCCCATGCAGGCGCTGTATTTTGCGGTATTTATCCTCGTGCTGCAGCAGTTTGACGGCAACATCCTCGGCCCGAAGATCCTCGGAGATTCCACAGGTCTGGACGCGTTCTGGGTGCTGTTTTCCATTCTGCTGTTCGGCGGTCTGTTTGGTTTTACCGGTATGGTGCTGGGTGTGCCTGTTTTCGCCATATTTTACAGCATTGCGAATCGGCTGGTGCGTGCCGGACTGCATCGGCGGGGGCTGCCCCTTGAGACCGATTCCTATCGCGGCGGCGAACTTACGGGCACCGAGTGATCCCGGTATAAATAATTTTCTTCAGAAAAGACAATGAAACATGAAAACCGGGTGTCCGCAACATGGCGGACACCCGGTTTTTACAAAACTTACATATCGGTGGTCAGAACCTTCTTCAGACGGGCAAAACGGGGGAGCGCGTTCTCTCTGGGAGTGTCCGGCTCGCCCTGCACCAGAGGCAGCACAAAGTCGATGAACGCATCGGTCAGTCCGTTGCCTGCGTCGTTGATCCACGCGCGGGGAACTTTCTTTTCGATGTTGGCCACGATGTCCAGCGGCTGAAGCACGGGGACGCAGGAGTAGCCGTTGGAACGATCACACTCAAAGGCGACCATCTTGTCGGTCTGGCCGGCAACGGCGGCCTCGACGGCGGTCTTGCCGGCGAGGAATGCCTCCTCCAAGTCGGTCTTGGAGCTCAGGTGAGAGCCGCAGCGCTGCAGCAGGGACAGCTCGATACCGCGCACCTTGGCGCCGATCCGCTCCTTGATCTCATTGGCCAGCATGGCGGCCAGACCGCCCAGCTGGGCGTGACCGAAACCGTCGGTAGCGGAGGTCTCCGCCTCGGAAACAAAACGGCCGTCGGCGTAGTGGATGCCTTCAGATACGGCCACCATACACTTGCCGGTGCGTTCGTAGATCTCCCTGACGCTGGCGATGAACTCGTCCATGTCAAAATCCACCTCGGGCAGGTAGACAAGATCGGGGCCGCAGCCGATGCGGGAGGCAAGGGCGGAAGAGCCGGCCAGCCAGCCGGCATGGCGGCCCATGATCTCGATCACGGTGACCGTTCCGGTGTCGTACACATGGGCGTCCTGCCACACCTCGGCACAGGAGGTGGCGATGTACTTGGCGGCGGAGCCGAAGCCGGGGCAGTGGTCAGTGCCGTTCAAGTCGTTGTCGATGGTCTTGGGCACGCCCATCACGCGGCACTCGTAACCCATTTTCTGCATGTACTTGGAGATCTTGTTGCAGGTGTCCATGGAATCATTGCCGCCGTTGTAGAAGAAATAGCGGACATTGTACTTCTTAAAAACCTCGAGGATGCGCTTGTAGTCGGTGTCGTCCAAGTCGGGATCGGCCAGCTTATAACGGCAGGAGCCCAGTGCGGAGGAGGGGGTGTACTGGAGCAGATCCAGCTCCGCCATATCCTCCTGACCCATGTCGTACAGCTTGTCGTCAAGCACGCCTTTGATGCCGTGGGCAGCACCCAAAACGCGGGTGATGCAGCCCTCGCGCAGCGCAGTCTGGATCACGCCCTGAGCGCTGGCGTTGATCACAGAGGTGGGGCCGCCGGATTGGCCGATAATGCAGGCACCGGTCAACTGATTCATATATAACTTCCTCCATAGCATGATGTGACAAAAAAATCGCCTGAAACGGCATATAAATCATATCATGGGCTATTGTAATTTTCAATTAACAATGCTACAATAATTTACGCAAAATATAACAAAGGAGTTGTTCTAAATGCCACTGGTTACTACAACTGAAATGTTTAAGAAGGCCTATAGCGGCGGTTACGCCATCGGTGCCTTCAATGTCAACAATATGGAGATCGTGCAGGGCATCACCGAAGCCGCCCGCGAGGTCAAGGCTCCTCTGATCCTGCAGGTGTCCAAGGGCGCCCGCAATTACGCCAATCCCACCTACCTGGCCAAGCTGGTGGAGGCGGCTGTGCTCGAGTGCCCCGAGATCCCCATCGCCCTGCATCTGGATCACGGCGACAGCTTTGAGACCTGTAAGTCCTGCATCGACGGCGGCTTTACCTCCGTCATGATTGACGCCTCCTCCAAGCCCTTTGCCGAGAACATCGAGATCACCAAGAAGGTCGTTGAGTATGCCCACGACCACGGTGTCGTGGTCGAGGCCGAGCTGGGCTCTCTGGCCGGCGTGGAGGACGAGGTGAATGTCTCTGCCGAGGATTCCTCCTATACCCGTCCTGAGGAGGTCGAGGAGTTCGTGTCCAAGACCGGCTGCGACTCTCTGGCCATCGCCATCGGCACCAGCCACGGCGCTTACAAGTTCAAGCCCGAGCAGTGCACCCGCAATGAAAAGGGCATCCTGGTGCCGCCCCCCCTGCGCTTTGACATCCTGGAGGAGGTCTCCAAGCGACTGCCCGGGTTCCCCATCGTGCTGCATGGCTCTTCTTCCGTGCCTCAGGACTACGTGAAGATGATCAACGACAACGGCGGCAATATGCCCGACGCTGTGGGCGTGCCCGCCGAGCAGCTGCGTCAGGCAGCCAAGCTGGCCGTGTGCAAGATCAACATCGACTCCGATCTGCGTCTGGCCATGACCGGTACCATCCGTCAGTTCTTCGCGGAGCATCCTGACAAGTTCGATCCCCGCGAGTATCTCAAGCCTGCCCGCGCCAACATCAAGGAGCTGGTCAAGGACAAGCTCATCAATGTTCTGGGCTGCGATGGCAAGATCTGATTTCAACAGAAAACATAAAAGCAATGCCGGATTTATATTCGGCATTGTTTTTTTACAGTGAGCCGCTGCGGGAGATGCCCGATGGTTCCTGCTGCATTCGGATCCGGCAAGGATTTTTGAAAAATACTTGCAAATGGGAGCATTTGCAGATATAATACCACTTGATACGGTAACAGACCGATACATCGAAAAGATTTGGAGGAATTTACATTATGGGCGATATGACTATGCTTCTGCCTCTTGTTCTTATGTTCGCGGCCATGTACTTTTTCATGATCCGCCCCGAGAACAAGAAGCGTAAGGCTGTGCAGGCTATGCGCAGCTCTCTGAGTGTGGGTGACGAGGTTACCACCATTGGCGGTATCGTTGGTACCATCTGTGCGGTCAAGGAGAATACTGTCGTTATCGAAACGGGCGCCGATCGCGTTCGCATCGAGCTGACCAAGTGGGGCATCTCTTCCATCGGCACCGAG
>JAGBTC010000259.1 GCA_017631545.1 Oscillospiraceae bacterium | reverse complement strand
CAGGCGGCCTATTACGAAAATCTGGGCTGGCAGGGCATGGAGATGCTGGAGCGCACCATCGCCTACGCCAAGAGTAAGGGTCTGTTCGTCATCGCGGACATCAAGCGCGGCGACATCGGCTCCACCGCCACCGCCTATGCCGAGGGCTGGCTGTCCGGCGCACCCATCGAGGGGCAGCTGTGCAAAAGCTTTGACGCCGACTGCGTCACCCTGAACGGTTACATGGGCTCGGACTCCATCAAGCCCTTCCTTGAGGCGGCCAAGACCGAGGACAAGTGCGCCTTCGTGCTGGTCAAGACCTCCAACCCCGGCTCGGGTGAGCTGCAGGATCTCATGGTGGGGGACAAGAGCATCTACCGCGTCATGGGCGAGCTGAATGAGTCCATTGCCGCCGGCACCGAGGGCAAGTACGGCTATACCATGGCCGGCGCGGTCACCGGCGCCACCTATCCCACTCAGATTGAGGCCCTGCGCGCCCAGCTTTCCAAGACCTTCTTCCTCGTGCCCGGCTACGGCGCTCAGGGCGGCACAGCGGCGGATGTGAAGTACGCCTTTGATAAGTTCGGTCACGGCGCCATCGTCAACTCCTCCCGGGGCATTATGTGCGCCTGGAAGAAGACGGGGGGCGACGGCCACGACTTTAAGGAGGCCGCACGCAACGCCGCTATCGCAATGAGAGATGACATCGCGCAGTTTGTTACCATCGAATAAGGATGTGTTATCGTGAAAGTAGAACGCAAGTGTAAGATCGTGGAAAAAACCCGTATGGGCGACGCGATCTATCTAACGCTGGAGGCAGGCGACATGGTGCGTACCTCCTTCAAAGGCCCCGGCCAGTTTGTCCATATCAAGTGCGGCGATGCCCAGCTGCTGCGCCGCCCCATCTCCGTTTGCCTGTGCAGCGAGGACGAGCCCGGCGACCTTGTAAGCATCGTGTTCGAGGTGCGTGGCGAGGGTACGGCGTGGCTGGCCGAACGGGAAGTGGGTCAGGAGCTGGATGTGCTGGGTCTGGCCGGAAACGGATTCCAGTTGGAGGCGGACAAGCGCTGCCTGCTGGTGGGCGGCGGCATCGGTATTCCCCCTATGCTCGGTTGCGCCTCCTACTTTGACCGCTCCACCGCCATTCTGGGTGGACGGAGCGCGGACAAAATCATTCTCACTGACCGCTTTGAGGTTTGCTGTGACAAGGTGATGGTAGCCACCGACGACGGCTCGCTGGGTCACCACGGTTTTGTGGACGCGCTGGTGCGCCAGGAGCTGGAGCAGGACAAGGACTATGACTATGTGCTGGCCTGCGGCCCCAAGCCCATGCTGCGAAATGTGGCCAAGGCCGCGCAGGAATTTGGTGTGAAGTGCCTTGTGTCCATGGAGGAACGCATGGGCTGCGGCGTGGGCGCGTGCCTTGTGTGCGCCTGCGACATGGCCGACGGCAGCCGCAAGCATGTGTGCAAAAATGGCCCCGTGTTCGATGCCGAGGAGGTGGATTGGAATGCCTGATATGAAAGTCAATCTGGCAGGCATGACCATGAAAAACCCCATCGTGGTGGCCTCCGGCACCTTCGGCTTCGGCCGGGAATACAACGAGTTTTTTGACCTTGGTGAGCTGGGCGGTATCTGCGCCAAGGGACTGACCCTGCTGCCCCGGGAGGGCAATCCTGCTCCCCGTATTGCGGAGACCCCTATGGGCATCCTCAACTCCGTGGGTCTGCAGAACCCCGGTGTGGATGCATTTATCAAGGAAGAACTGCCCTTCCTGCGGCAGTTTGATACCAAAGTGATCGCCAACATCTCGGGCAACACCCCGGAGGAGTACGGCATCATGTGCGACAAGCTGGCCGCCGCCGGCGTGGACATGATCGAGGTGAACATCTCCTGCCCCAATGTGAAGGCAGGCGGTCTGGCCTACGGCACCCGTCCCGATCTGGCTGCCGAGGTCACCGCGATGGCCAGAAAGCACGCAGGCAGCGTGCCCGTGATGGTCAAGCTGTCTCCCAATGTCACCGACATCACCGAGATCGCCAAGGCGGTGGAGAGCGCAGGGGCGGATGCGGTGTCCCTGATCAACACCATCCGTGGTATGCGTATCGATGTGAATACCCGCCGCCCTGTGCTGAAGATGAACACCGGCGGTATGTCCGGCCCGGCCGTTCTGCCCGTTGCCGTGCGTATGGTGTGGGAGGTGGCCAACGCGGTCAAGATTCCCGTTCTGGGCATGGGCGGCGTAGCCAAGGGGGAGGACGCGGCCCAGCTGATGCTGGCCGGCGCCACCGCCGTGGCCGTGGGCACCAGCCTGTTTGCCGACCCCTATGCCGCCATCAAGGTTCGTGATGAGCTTGCCGCCATTGCCGACCGGCAGGGACTTGCCAGTGTCAGAGAACTGACGGGTGGAGTGAAACCCTGGTGAGGTTGAGATAAGAGATATGAGATATGAGATATCATATCTCGAAAAGGTTTGATTTTTATGACGACGATTTATTTGATCCGCCATGCCGAGGCGGAGGGCAACCTCTACCGCCGCATCCACGGACAATACAACGCGCTGGTCACCGACAACGGATACAGCCAGATCGCCGCGCTGCAGCAGCGCTTTGCGGATATCCATATCGACGCGGTGTACTCCAGCGACCTGTTCCGCACCATGACCACCGCCGGTGCCATCTACAAGCCCAAGGGGCTGACCTTGCACACCGACCCTGCCCTGCGGGAGATCAGCATGGGCGACTGGGAGGACACCACCTGGGGCTATCAGGGGCATTTTGCCGGCGATGAGCTGGGGCAGTTCAACCGTCTGGTACCGGAATGGAAAGCCCCCGGCGGCGAGAGCCGTGTGGAACTGGGTCAGCGGGTGTATGCCGCCATGTGCCGCATTGCCGCCGCCCACCCCGATCAAACGGTGGCGGTGGTCAGCCACGGCACGGCCATTCAGCAGTTCTCCGTCACGGTGCGTGATCTGCCCCCGGAGCGGTGGCATGAGTCCCCCCACACGGACAACACCTCCGTGTCCTGCTTCACCTTTGACGGGGAGAAGTTTGAGATGCTCTATGAGGGAGACAACTCCCATCTCAGTGAGGAAAACTCCACCCTTGCCCACCAGAACTGGTGGAAGGGGCTGGAGTCGGAACGGGACATCAACCTGTGGTATCGCCCCATTGATTGGGCGACGGAACGGGATCTGTACATCGCCGCCCGCAGTGACGCATGGCACAACACCCACACAAGCGGCCCGGCCTTTGACCCTCACGGCTTTCTCCGGGATGCGGAGGAGCATCTGACCCAGTCTCCCTGGGCGGTGTCCATGGCCTTTGACCGGGATGAATGGGTGGGCATCGTGCAGATGGATGCCCGGCGCTACAGCGAAGATAATGCGGGTTATATCCCGTTTTGCTACATCGACTATCAGCGCCGTGACCAGCATCTGGGCATCCAGCTCATCGGGCAGGCGGTGTCCTACTTCCGCCCCATGGGACGGGACAAGCTGCGCCTGCGCTGCGCCCCCTACAACGACCACGCCCAGCACTTCTACCGCAAGCACGGCTTTGTGAAGGTGGGGGAGGAGCAGGGCAGCCGCGTGCCGCTGGATATTCTGGAAAAGTACATCGGCTACGATAAGTAAGATATGAGAGAAAAGATAGGAGATATGAGAGACATATCTCTTATCTTTTGTTTGAAATGTGGTGACTTTATGGCTTTTGACCGTGATCAATTTCTCCCCGTGACAATAGAAGATATGCGCCGCCGGGGCTGGGACGGTTACGATTTTCTCGTCATCACCGGTGACGCCTATGTGGACCACCCCTCCTTCGGCACCACCATCATCGCCCGGGTGCTGGAGGCGGAGGGCTTCCGGGTGGCGGTGATGGCACAGCCGGACTGGAAAGACCCCAAGGCCTTTGCCGCGCTGGGCCGTCCCCGGCTGGGGGTGATGATCTCCGCAGGCAACATCGACTCCATGGTGGCCCACTACACCGCGGCCAAAAAGCGCCGCCATGACGACGCCTATTCCCCCGGAAGAATGCCCGGTCTGCGCCCCGACCACGCCACGGTGGTCTACTCCAACCGGGTGCGTGAGGTCTTTGGGGACATCCCCATCATCCTCGGTGGACTGGAGGCCTCTCTGCGCCGCTTTGCCCACTACGATTACTGGGAAGACAAGGTGCGCCGCTCCATCCTCTTTGACGCCCAGGCGGATATTTTGACCTACGGCATGGGGGAGCGGGCCACCAAGGAAATTGCCGCCCGGCTTGCCAGCGGCACCCCTGTGAGTGAAATCACCGATGTGCGCGGCACCTGCGTGGCCGCGAAATTCCCCGGCGAATGTGCCTATCCCAAGGTGGAAGTGCCCTCCTTCGAGGAGGTTTCTTCCTCCAAAGAGGCCTACGCCAAAGCCAACATGGTGGAGTATCAGGAGCACGACCCCTTCGTGGGCAAGGCCATCGTCCAAAAGCACGGCAGGGAATTTCTCATCGTCAATCCGCCTGCTCTGCCCCTGACCACCAAGGAGATGGACGAGGTGGCGGAGCTTCCCTATGTGAAAGAACCCCACCCCATGTACGATGATATGGGCGGCGTGCCTGCCATTGAGGAAGTGCGCTTTTCCGTCACCCACAACCGGGGGTGCTACGGCGCGTGCAACTTCTGCTCGCTGGCCTTCCATCAGGGACGCACCATCTCCTGCCGCAGCCATGAGAGCGTGGTGCGGGAGGTCAAGGCACTGACCGAGCACCCCGGCTTCAAGGGGTACATTCACGATGTGGGCGGCCCGTCGGCCACCTTCCGCCGTCCCTCCTGCCAAAAGCAGCTCAAGTGCGGTATGTGTAAGAACCGTGCCTGCCTTGCCCCGGAGCCTTGCCCCAATCCGGACGCCGACCACACCGACTATATGATGCTGCTGCGCAAGCTGCGGGATATTCCCAAGGTGAAAAAGGTGT
>JAGBTC010000258.1 GCA_017631545.1 Oscillospiraceae bacterium | reverse complement strand
TCCCACCACTTTGTTGCCATGCTGTCCGGCATCTAGTACATCGACCGTTGCGGACAGATGCGAAACAGCGTTACCGAAAAGATACAGGAAAACTCCGATCAGGTGGCGGTGCTGGCCCACGCCCTTGCCGTGATCGAAAACCGCTTCTTCGGCGGGCAGATCGACCCGGGCGCAGCGGCGGTGGCCGCCCTGTACCACGACGCCAGCGAGAACCTCACCGGCGATATGCCCACCCCCATCAAGTACGACAATCCGGACATCCAGCGCGCCTACAAGCAGGTGGAGGCAGTGGCGGAGCAAAAGCTGCTGTCCATGCTGCCGGAGCAGCTGCGCGCGGACTTTGACGCGGCGGTGACCATCCCCGACCCGGCCATCCACGCCATCGTCAAAACAGCGGATAAACTGTCCGCCTATCTCAAATGCGTAGAGGAACTCAAGGCAGGCAATCTGGAATTCAAAAAGGCCAAGGAACAGACCTACGCCGCCCTGTGCCAGAACCCCTCCCCCGCGTTGAAATACTTTATGGAACATTTCCTGCCGGGGTTTGAGTTAACCCTTGACGAGTTGAACTAATAGAAAGGACTGTTTTTTATGAAAGCGATCGTAACGGTCATCGGCAAGGATCAGGTGGGCATCACCGCCACGGTGTGCGCCCTGCTGGCCGAGCATAACATCAACATTCTGGACATCACCCAGACCGTGCTGCAAGAATACTTCACCATGGTCATGCTGGTGGACACCTCCGCCTGCCCCACCTCCATCGGCGATATGGCGGATATTTTGGCTAAGGCAGGCAAGGAGCGTGCCCTGTCCATCCGTATCCAGCGGGAGGACATTTTTAACGCCATGCACCGAATTTAAGCGTCTGAGCCGTCGTGAGCAGCGCGGATGGAGACTGGAGCAAGGAACTTAAACCAAGCAAACAATGTTTGCTGTTTCGTTCCAAGTCGGAGGGCCGACTCCCCCTGTCAGGGGGAGATGTCCCGTAGGGACAGAGGGGGTAGGGCCACCGCGCGTCACGAACAGGCGAAGCGTGATACCATAGGAGTGAATACCATGCTCAACCAACACGAAATCATGCAGACCATCCAGATGATCGACCAGCAGCATCTGGATGTACGCACCATCACCATGGGCATCTCTCTGCTGTCCTGTGCCCATAGCGACATCAAGGTAGCCTGTGACAAGGTATATGACAAAATCACCCGTAGCGCCGAGCATCTGGTCGCCACCGGTGAGGCCATTGAAAAGGAATTCGGCATCCCCATCGTCAACAAACGCATCTCCGTCACCCCCATCGCGCTGGTGGGTGCCGCCTGCGACGCCCGGAACTACGCCCCCTTCGCCCAGGCGATGGATCGGGCGGCCAAGACCTGCGGTGTCAACTTCATCGGCGGCTTCTCCGCGCTGGTGCAAAAGGGCATGACGGACGCTGACCGCATCCTCATCAACTCCATTCCCGAGGCTCTGGCCACCACCGACATCGTCTGCTCCAGCGTCAATGTGGGCTCCACCAAGGCCGGCATCGACATGGACGCGGTGGCTCTGATGGGCCGCACCATCAAGGATC
>JAGBTC010000257.1 GCA_017631545.1 Oscillospiraceae bacterium | reverse complement strand
TGAAGGATGTTCCCACCGGTTCCAATACCGCCACTTTGGTGGGCCACGGCGCTCTGCGTGAAGCCGCCATGGGCATGGACAACCGCCCTCCCACGCAGGAAGAATATGACGCCAACTATAAGACTCGCATGAGCGACAGCTTGCTGGCGCGCATCTCCAAAGAGATTTACGACACCTATGTGCAAGGCTGAAATTGCCACGATTTTGCTACGATGCAAAGCACTGCTCCAAAGCAAAAAACAGCGCAAACCCTTGCGGTTTGCGCTGTTTTTTGGTTTTTTGCAGCTTTCAATTTTCGTTTGGAATTATTCCCACTCGATCGTGCCGATGGGCTTTGGGGTCAGATCGTAGAGCACGCGGTTGATACCCTCCACCTCGTGGGTGATGCGGTCGGTGATCTTACCCAGCAGTGCATAGGGGATTTCCTCAATGGTGGCGGTCATGGCATCGGTGGTATTGACGGCACGGATGATGGCAGGCCAGCCCTCATAGCGCATTTCGTTGCGAACGCCAACGCTCTTCACATCGGGCACGGCGATGAAATACTGCCAAACCTTGCCGGCCAGACCGGCCTTGTCAAACTCCTCACGCAGGATGGCATCTGCCTCACGCAGGGCGTGCAGACGATCCCGGGTGATGGCGCCCAGGCAGCGCACACCCAGACCGGGGCCGGGGAACGGCTGACGGTACACCATATCGTGGGGCAGACCCAGCGCCTCACCCACCACACGGACCTCGTCCTTAAACAGCAGCTTCACCGGCTCCACCAGCTCCATGGCCATGTCATCGGGCAAGCCGCCCACATTGTGATGAGACTTGACGGGCTTGCCGCTCTCGGCTGCCTTGATGCTCTCCAGAATGTCGGGGTAAATGGTACCCTGAGCCAGGAAAGAAATGCCGTTCAGCTTGGCCGCTTCCTCGTCAAAGACCTTGATGAACTCGCCGCCGATGATCTTTCGCTTGGCCTCGGGATCGGACACCCCGGCCAGCAGGTCAAGGAAACGGTCGGTGGCATCAACATAGACCAGGTTGGCGTCCAGCGCCTTGCCGAACACTTCGATCACCTGCTCACTCTCGCCCTTTCGCATCAGACCGTGATTGACATGGACGCAGACCAGCTGCTTTCCAATGGCTTTGATCAGCAGCGCAGCCACAACCGATGAATCGACGCCGCCGGACAGAGCCAACAGCACCTTCTTATCCCCTACCTGGGCACGAACCTCAGCAATCTGCTGCTCAATAAAGGCATCTGCAAGCGCACGCGTGGTGATGCGCTCCATATCTGCAGGACGAACATTACCGGACATAACAGGATTCCTCCCTTAACAACAAAAATCTGCTGTAATTATACAACTATCGATGCTCCTGTGCAAGAAAAAATTTGCATACCGCTTGCGTGTTGTACCATATTTTTTTGTGCAAACTGTATGTCGGTTAAAATTGTTCCACCTCGCGTAAAAAATACACACACTTACACAGGTTTTTATTGCCTGTCCATTGCTATGGTGGAAACAGAGTGTTATAATTTATGTGATTGTTTGCTCAATGGAAAGTGAGGTGTCTGTATGGCAACCGACTTCGTATTTGCCGCCGACATCGGCGGAACAAGCATAAAGCTTGGTCTGTTCCAAACTGACGGCGCACTGCTGGACAAATGGGAGATCCCCACCCGCACCGAAAACCGGGGCGAAGCCATCCTGCCCGATGTGGCTCAGGCCATTTCCGCCAAGATGAGCGAACGAAAGCTCTCCCCCGAGCAGGTGCTGGGTCTTGGCATCGGCGTACCCGGTCCGGTGGACTCGAACAACAATGTGTTCTGCTGCGAAAATCTGGGCTGGGGTGCGTTTAACCTAAAGCAGCGCATGAACGAGCTGCTGCCCGCCGTTGCCAATGTCGCCGGCGGAAACGACGCCAATCTGGCCACGCTGGGCGAGCTGTGGATGGGCGGCGGCCGGGGTTATCAAAGCGCGGTGATGTTCACCCTCGGCACCGGCGTGGGTGCCGGCGTGGTAGCGGACGGCCGCGTGATTGCCGGTGCCAACGGCGCAGCCGGTGAGGTGGGGCATATGACCGTGGAGCCGGAGGAGTCCCTCCCCTGCAGCTGCGGCAAGTGCGGCTGTCTGGAGCAGTATGCCTCCGCCAACGGCATCGTGCGTCTGGCCCAGCGTATGCTGGCCGCCTGCGACACCCCCAGTGCCCTGCGCTCCATGGAAAAATACACCGCCAAGGACATCTGTGATCTGGCCCGGGAGGGCGAAGAAATGGCCGGCGCCATCTTCGATCGCTGCGCCCACTATCTCGGCCTTGCCATGAGCTGGGTGGGCAACACCGTCAACCCTCAGGTATTCATCATCGGCGGCGGCATGATCCGCGCGGGCGAGATCCTCACCGATCGCGTGGCGCGTTACTACCGCACCTATGTCTTTCATCCCAGTAAGGACACCCCCTTCGTCATCGCCCGGCTGGGCAACGACGCAGGCATCTACGGCTGCGCCAAGCTGGTACTCAACTAAGCACGCACAGACAAACACTGTGCCGTCCCACATGGGTCGGCACGGTCTTTTTTTCGCCACAGCACCTCTTCCCCCCGTCCGTTTCCCTTGTCTGTCAACGCCCCTGAAAAAAACGGCACACATCAAAAAATTATATGCCCTTAAACATTGACTTCCGGGGGCGTTGGAGTATAATTTCGGTAAAGTGGTTTTTTGTGCTCATCTTTCGTACACAGTTGCTGCCAAAGATGATGCAAACGCAGAAATACCAAGGAGGAAATGTACATGAAACAGACAAAACTGGAGATTCTTCTTGCCACGGCAGAGGCCTTTTTGCGCCGTGGCTCTTATGTACAGTATGACCAGCGCAGCATGGACCGTGTTCTGGAGCTGACGCCCCGGCGGCGCAAGTACCTGCCCCCGGAGGCCGCCAACAGTCAGTACACCCAATTTTTGGACTGTTCCGGCTATACCAGCGCCGTGTATCTGCAGGCGTTCAACTATCTGCTGCCGGCGGATCTGACCTGGCATATGGTGGATCAGCTGGAACCCCGCCTTTATTACTATGAACGCACGCACAAGGAGACGCCAGCGGATTTTGCACGCATCGAGGCGGAGATCCGCGCCATTTTGCAGCCCGGCGATCTTATTACTTATCAGCGGCAGGTGGGCAGCGGTCACATCGTCATGTATCTGGGCAATGAGCAGTATACCGACTGTACGGTGCCCCGGCTGCAGCCCAACAGCTACAACTATCAGGACGGACACAATAATTTCTACGACAACGGCGGTCTGTGGGTAAAGCCTGTCAGCCGACTGTTCCTGCAGGAAGATACCCCGGAGGCAGGCCGTGCCCTGTTTGCCGACACGGTCACCCGTTTTTCCGTCAGCCGCCCGTTGGACATCGTGGGCGAGCCCACCCCCGCGGCCATCGCCCGGGTCACCACCGCCAAAGACCTCTGGTGCGCCGTGGAAAACAGTGCGCCGGGGCTGCGGCAGGCCGCTCCCGGCGGCGAGGTGGAATACCGCCTGATCATCCGCAATTGCGGCCAGGAAACGCGTCCCCTGGACATTTCCTTCCGCGCGCCTGCCGGCTGCGTGCTGACGGCGCAGGACGCTTGTCCCAAAACGATCGCAGGCGGCGAGGAGCTTCAGGTGAAGTTCCGGGTTCGGGTGGATGAATCCAACACCGCACCCTATCTGGACGGCCCCACCGTCATTGTCAACGAGCTTGATATCTTTGCCCACCGTGTGCTGCTGGGCCGCAGTATGACCCAGTCCCAGTGGGAAACGGTGAAGAAGATCACCGCAGACGCCATTTCCACCGGAAAAACCGCACTGGCTGCGGCTGCCGAAGGTTATGCCGCCGTAGGCGTGCAGGTGGAACCGCTGGAGAAAAAATACACCCACACCCACTTCTTCCTTCACGATTCCACCAAGGGCGATGTGCTTTCCCGCTGCCCTCAGGTGCCCGAGCGTGATCTGGCGGTCTATTCCGCCTTCGGCGGCAAAGCGGTCATCACCCCCGAAATGGGCAGCACACCCGTTGGGCCGCGCACCACTTACTTCAATCGGGCCGACCTGCTCCCCGGCGACATTCTGCTGTGTCTGGAGGACGGACTCGGCACAGACGCGTTCAGCGTGTTCTACGACGGTGAGAGCCTGACGGGTCGCTTCGCCGGAGAAACGGCTTGCCGCTGCCTCACCGGTGATGCACTGGATGCATTTGTGGACGGTTTGTTTGCCCACTACGCATTTTTGCTGCTGCGCCCGGCGCAGGGAATCTGACTTGTACCAAGGAGGAACTTTGTCATGTATGATCTGATCATTAAAAACGGTAATATTCTGGACGGAACCGGAAGCCCTCGCTACATAGCGGACATCGCCGTGAAGGACGGAAAAATCGCCCGCATCGGCAAGGATATTGAGGGTGGTGCGGAAATCATCGACGCCACCGGGCTCACCGTCACCCCCGGCTTTATTGACTCCCACAGCCATTCCGACAACGCGGTGATGAAATATCCCGATATGGCGGAAAAGGTGGAACAGGGTATCACCACCTCCGTCGGCGGCCAGTGCGGCGGCTCTGTAGCACCTGCCGCCCTGAGCGCCTACCCCCTCACCGGCGAGAAGGAATGTCTGGCCACCATGGGTTCTTTCCTGAAGGCCTATGAAAATGTGGAGCTGGGCTCCAATCTTTGTATCATGGTGGGACACTGTTCCCTGCGTAAGGCCGTCATGGGCATTGAAAACCGCGAACCTACCGCCGAAGAGCTGGAAAAGATGAAGGATCTGCTGCGCGAAGGCATCAGCAACGGCGCTATGGGTCTGTCTCTTGGCCTGATCTACATCCCCGGCACCTATGCCAAGACCCCGGAGCTGATCGAGCTGGCCAAGGTAGCCGGTGAGATGAACGCGCTGGTGGTTGCCCATATCCGTGACGAGGACAACAAGATGATCGAGGCCGTTCTGGAATTCATCACCATCATCCGTGAGTCCGGCGCCCGGGGCGTCATTTCCCACCACAAGGTCACCAAGGAACACAACTTTGGCAAGGTGAACTACTCCCTTGCCCTGATCGACCGCGCCAACGAGGAAGGTCTGGAGATCTGGTGTGATGTGTATCCTTACGCCGCCTCCAGCACCAGTATGTCCGCCGCCTTTATCCCCAAGCCCATGCACGCAGCCGGTACGGCCAGCATGATGGCCGCTCTGCAGGATCCCGAGCAGCGCCGCGAAATTGCCGAGACGGTCAAGCTCCGCCACGGCGAAAATCTGGACTGGGTGATGGTCACCTCCTGCCCCGGCCACCCTGAGTTCAAGGGCAAGCGCATTTCTGAAATCGCCGAGATTTGGGGCAAGAGCCATTATGACACGGTCTACGACCTGCTGCTGGACAGCAATCTGGACGGCACCGCCTGCTATTTCACTATGAACGAGGCCGATATTGAAAAGGTCATTGCCCACCCCCGTGCCATGATCTGTACCGACAGCAGCGTAATGATGAAAAACCCCATCTATCACCCCCGTCTGCGCGGCTCCTTCCCCAGAGTGCTGGGCCGATATGTCCGCGAGCGCAAGGTCACCACGCTGCCCGAGATGATCCGCAAAATGACCTCCATGCCTGCCGCCGTGTACGGCCTGAAGAACAAGGGCCTGCTGTGGGAGGGAATGGACGCCGATATCTGCATCTTCGACGCGGATAAGATCATCGACCATTCGTACTTTGACAATTGCGGTCTCCGGGCTGAGGGTCTGAACTATGTGATCGTGGGCGGCAAGGTGGCCGCAAAGGACGCTGTGTACAACGGCACCCGTGCCGGCCGTATCATTCGCAACGACTTCTGACGACGGAGCGACTGACGGAAATAAAGGAGAAATAACTCTGGACAGAACTCATCTTTATGCAGATGTGGACGAGAGCAGCATGGCGGTGCCGGCTCAGACCGTCAGCTTCATTATTAACAGTCACGGCGACAATATTTTCGGCCGCTTCATGCTGCCTGCCATGGCCACACAGGAGGAAAAAGCACCGGTACTGGTAATGCTCCACGGCTATCCGGGACTGGAGCAGAACATGGATATGCCTCCTGTGCTGCGCCGGGGCGGTATCGCCACCCTGTATTTCAAT
>JAGBTC010000027.1 GCA_017631545.1 Oscillospiraceae bacterium | reverse complement strand
GGAAGGACTTCTCCACGATGAAGGCGGAGATGCCCTTGTTGCCCAGCTTGGGATCGGTCATGGCGAAGATAACGAAGGTCTCGGCCACGGTGCCGTTGGTGATGAAGCACTTGGAGCCGTTGAGAATGTAGTTCTCACCGGACTCGTCCAGCACAGCGGTGGTCTGCTGGCCGGAGGCGTCGGTACCGGCGTTGGGCTCGGTCAGACCGAAGGCGCCGATCTTCTTGCCGGACAGCAGGTCGGGCAGGTACTTCATCTTCTGCTCCTCGGTGCCGTTCTCATAGATGGGAGCGCAGCACAGGGAGGTGTGGGCGGACACGATAACACCGGTGGTGCCGCACACCTTGGACAGCTCTTCCACGCACATGGCGTAGGACAGAACATCGCCGCCGGCGCCGCCGTACTTCTTGTCGAAGTAGATGCCCATCATGCCCAGCTTGGCCATCTTCTCCACGGTCTCCATGGGGAAGCGTTCCTGCTCGTCGATCTCCTCAGCCAGAGGCTTGACCTCGTTCTCGGCGAACTCGCGGAACATCTTGCGGATCATCTCTTGCTCTTTGGTCAGATGAAAATCCATGATTGTTTTTCCTCCTATAAAAAATACTTAAGGGTACCTGGGTTTACTTACTATAATCGTAGAAGCCCTTGCCGGTCTTGCGACCCAGCAGACCACCGCGCACCATTTTGCGCAGCAGCAGGGCGGCACGATACTTACTGTCCCCTGTCTCGGCGTACAGGGTGTCCATGATGGCAAGGCACACATCCAAACCCACCAGGTCGCCCAGCGCCAGCGGGCCCATGGGATGGTTGGCGCCCAGCTGCATGGCGGTGTCGATGCCTTCGGGGGTGGCCACACCGGTCTCGACCAGACCGATGGCCTCGTTGATCATGGGGATAAGGATCTTGTTGACTACAAAGCCGGGAGCTTCGGCCACTTCCACAGGCTCCTTGCCGATGTCCTTGGACAGCTGGAAGATGGCATCAAAGGTCTCCTGGGAGGTATGTACGCCCCGGATCACTTCCACCAGCTTCATCACGGTGGCGGGATTGAAGAAGTGCATACCAATGAACTTGTCCGGCCGCTTGGTGGCGGAGGCGATGGCGGTGATGGAGATGGAGGAGGTGTTGGTAGCCAGAATGGTCTCCGGCTTGCACACGGCATCCAGCTCAGCAAAAATGCTCTTCTTGATCTCCAGCTTTTCCACGGCGGCCTCAATGACCAAGTCGGCATCCGCGGCGGCGGACAGGTCGGTGGTGAAGGTCATGGCGGACTGAATAGCGGCCTTTTTCTCCGCATCCATCTTGCCCTTGGAGACAAGCTTGGACAGGGAAGCCTCCAGCCGGGCGGCGGCCTTGTCGGCCAGCTCCTGGCTGATCTCGCGCACAGTCACGCAGTGACCGGTGCGGGCGAATACGGTGGCGATGTCCAGACCCATGGTACCGCCGCCAATGACAACGATGTTCTTCATAGTCGATCCGATCCTTTCAAATCAAAAATCTCCCAAGTTAGGTTGGGGGGGACAGGAATTGTTAGAATTTTAACAAATAAAACCCGAAAAAGCGCAACCCCGAGGAAAAATCCCCGTTGTTGCGAACAAAATCGGCACATTACTGTCACCTTATAAATTATATCGGTTTTCCCGTGCGGACGCAAGGTGAAATATACTGGCAAAATGCACAGTTTTTGGACACAATATTTGTAAGAAAAAGAGGAAAGTGCTTTCTCGGCACAGATAACGACACGGAATTGCCGCCGTCGGAGGTTCCGGCGGCGGCATTGTGGGGTCAGCGGTTTTTGAACGCGGTCATTTTTTCCTTGTTGAGGAAGGCACGCATGGCGTCTTTCTGATCCTCGGTGGAGAAGCACAGACCAAAGGCTTCTGACTCAAAAGCGATGGCTGAGCTTATGTCGATCTGGGTACCGATGCGGATGGCCTGCTTGGACTGACGCACGGCGACCTGGGGCTTGGAGGCGATGACATTGGCAAGCGCTACCGCGCGATCCAGCATCTCGTCGGCGGGGTAGAGGTGGTTGATCAGGCCGATTTGCAGGGCTTCCTGCGCGTCGATAATGCGGCTGGTCAGTACAAGCTCAGTGGCGGTGGACATACCAACTATGCGGGCCAGCCGCTGGGTGCCGCCGAAGCCGGGGGTGATGCCCAGACCCACCTCGGGCATACCGAATTTGGCCTTATCGCTGCCGATGCGGATATCACAGCCCATGGCCAGCTCGCATCCGCCACCCAGCGCGTAGCCGTTGACGGCGGCGATGATGGGGCGGGGGAAACGGGTCATACGCAGCAGCACATTGCTACCGTGATGGCTGAAGGTTTTGGCATCGGAGGCGGAAAAGTTGGCCATCTCGCTAATGTCCGCACCGGCCACAAAGGAGCGGCCGGCACCGGTGAGCACCAGCACGAAGATATCCTCGTTGCTCTCCACCTGATCCAGGATCTGATCCAGCTCGCGCAAAATCTGTATATTCAGTGCGTTGAGCACTTCGGGGCGGTTGATGGTAATTAAGCCCACATGACCGCGCTGTTCCAGTTCGACAAATGCCATACGATTGTACCTCCTGTAAACGGATACTTGATAACGGAGAAAGCTCCGGACAGAAAAGTCTATTCTGACCACAGAACAAATATAATGGATTTTGAGATGTTTCGCAAGCGGAACAGGGGAGAACGGCACGATATGCCGATTTTATGTCAAGAACGGCAAAACCAACGGCACGGGGGGAGGAAGAATATGACGGCAGAACGGACGGTGGGGCGGGATACGGCCTTTCTTACCGTGGTCAGCGCGGTGTCTCAGCTGCTGGGCTTTGGCTATCGGGTAGCGTTGGCCCGGGGGGTCGGGGCGCAGGTGATGGGCCTGTACCAGCTGGTGATGCCGGTGTATTCGGTGCTGATGTCCCTCACGGCGGTGGGGTTGACGGCGGCGGTGTCCAATCTGTCGGCCCGGTGGCTGGCCCGGGGGGATACCCGGGCGGCAGGGCAGACGGTTGGTCTTTGCCTGCGCTGGTTTGTGCTGGCGGCGGTGGCGGTGGGGGCGGTGACGGCGGTGCTGTACGACCCCATCAGTGTGTACCTGCTGGGGGATGCGCGTACCCAGCTGGGGCTGGTGCTGCTGGTGCCCTGCGTGGTGCTGACCGGGGTGGAAAATCTGCACAAGCACTTTTTTTACGGCGGCGGTCGGGTGCGCCCACCCGCGCTGGTGGAGCTGACGGAGCAGTTCGTCCGGGCGGGCGCGGTGCTGGGTCTGCTGGCGGTGCTTGCACCCAGAGACCCCGAGCGCGCCGTGGGGGTGATCGTGCTGGGCATGACCGCCTGCGAGGTGGTGTCCTCCCTTTCGCTGGTGCTGCTCTACCGCCGCTGGCAGCGGCGAACGGGGCTGCACGGGGAGGGGGAGCGCCCGGTGCAGCTGCGCCGACGGGTGCTTTCCATTGCGGCACCGGTGGGGCTGACCGCGCTTTTGGGCAACGCAATGAACGCGGCCAACGCCGCCCTTATCCCCCAAGGACTGGCTGCCTTTGGTATGGGACGGGAACAGGCCATGTCCGCCTTTGGCGTGGTGTGCGGCATGACCATGCCCATGCTCAGCCTGCCCACAGTCTTTCTCAGCGCGCTGAATTTGGTGGTGATGCCGCGCATCGCCCGGGCCTGTGCCCTGGGACAGACGGGGCAGGTGCGTCATGGGATCGGGCGGTCGGTGGAGGTAGTGTCACTGATCATGCTGCCCAGCATGGCAATACTGGCCGTGCTGGGTGCGGACATGGGGAACTTGCTGTTCGGGCAAAGTCGGGCGGGCGAGTATATCCTGCCGCTGGCGGCGGGCATGGCGCTGGGGTGCTATCAATCGGTGCTGACGGGGGCGCTGAACGCCGCGGAGCATTCCTCCCGGGCGGCGGCGGTGGCGCTGGTTTGCGATGTAGTTCAGCTGGCGGTTACCGTGTATGCCGTGGGGCGGTACGGTCTGGCCGGTTACGCGGGCGGTGTGCTGATCAGCGCGGCGCTGGGGGCGATCCTGTGTGCCCGGTCGGTGCGCCGGCACACGGGGGCACGCGTGTTTACATGGCGGCAGACGGGACTGCCCGGGCTGGCTGCTCTTTTGTGCTGGCAGACCGGTCAACTGCTGCACACCCAGCTTACGCGCGCAGGGGTGAGTGCGGTGCTGCGCGTTGGGGTGGTGCTGCCCTTCGGTGTGCTGGTATTTGTGAGTGCCTGCTGCGCCATGGGGTTGGAGCTTGGAGTGAAAAAACGGATTTTTCCGCCCCGAAGGGAAAAATTGCGTTGACAAATCGGTACAGCGCCGCTATAATAGCTAAGCAGTCTGTGCAGGACTGTGGTTTGCGGCTGTGCTGGAATTGGTAGACTGGCCAGCTTGAGGTGCTGGTGCCCCACGGGCGTACGGGTTCGACTCCCGTCAGCCGCACCAACGAAAAAATCCCGAACTCCCTTTTCCAAGGAGTCGGGATTTTTCTTTTGCTCCGGTTTGACCGCTCCGCTCCCTTTGCAAATGTACCCCCCGGAAACATCTTTTTTCGGGAAAAAGCGACAATCTCTTGTGAAATGCGGTAAGAGGCGTTATAATAGGCGTAATTCTGTTTTGCAATGAATGAGAAACGGATGGAACACGAAGGAAAGTGATGTGATCATAAATGGGACGAAAAGACGGTGTGAAGCTGAAAAAGATCCACTCCATGCATGTGATCATGCCCCTGATATTTCCCAACCGGTGTGATAACGAGGCGTTTATTTCCGAGCGCATCGACCTGACCAACATCACCGCCTATCTGGAGAAAAAGAACGCAGGTGAGCCGGTTTATGCCTACAACCTGTTTCAGGTCATTGTCACCGCAGTACTCAAAACGCTTACCCTGCGGCCCAAAATGAACCGCTTTATCAGCAACAACACCATGTACATGAGAAACGAGCTGTCTGCCGCCTTCACCGTGAAGAAGATCTTCAGTGACGACGGGGCGGAGGCGCTGGCCCGACTGGTCATCACGGGTGAGGAAACCATTGACGATATCCATCAGGAGATCTACCGTCAGGTGTCCTTCTGCCGCAGCGACGATGTGGACACCAGCACCAATGCCATGAATATTGTCCAAAGCCTGCCCGGCTTCATTACCCGCTTTGTGGGCAAGACCGCCCGGGCGCTGGATCGGTGGGGGTGTCTGCCTCAGTTCCTGATCGGAAGCGACCCCTACCACAGCTCCGTGGTGCTGAGTAACCTGGGCTCCATCAAGTTGCGCGCGGGCTACCACCACCTGACCAACTGGGGCACCACCTCGGTGTTCTGCACCATCGGCGAGGCGAAAAAGGCCCCCTTCTTCCGGGAGGACGGCACCGTGGAGATGAAGGACAGTGTGGACATCGGCCTGACCATCGACGAGCGCATCGCCGACGGCTATTACTACTCCCGCACCGTCCGGCTGCTCAAAACTCTGCTGGAGAACCCGGAGCTGCTGGAGCGGCCGCTGAACGAGGAGGTGGCGTACTGATATGAGTACCATCGCGGCAAAAATGCCCTGGAAGGGGCATACGGGCGATGTGCCCATGCATCTGGAGTATTTTGAAGGGTCTATGTTTGAGGCGGTGGACGCCATCGCCCGGAAGTACCCCAATCAGGTGGCCTTTGACTTTATGGGTAAGCCCACCACCTACCGCCAGATGGTGCAGAAGATCGAAATCTGCGCCAAGGCGCTCAAGACCATCGGCGTGCGGGAGGGGGACAAGGTGACCATCGCTATGCCCAACTGCCCCCAGTCCATCTTCCTGTTCTACGCCATCAATCTGGTGGGCGGCATTGCCAACATGATCCACCCTCTGTCGGCGGAGAAGGAGATCGAGTTCTACCTTAACGAGTCGGGCAGCGTCACCGCCATCACGCTGGATCAGTTCTATCACAAGTTCGAGCGGGTGCGTAAAAACACCAAGGTGGTCAATCTGGTCATTGCCAGCATCCGGGATGAGTTGTCCAAGCCCATCAAGGCCGGTTATATGCTCACCGAGGGACGCAAGCAGGAAAAGATCCCCAAGGATGCCCCGGTCATCCTGTGGCAGGATTTCATTCGCCTGAGCCGCTGCTGCTTCTACGATTATCGGGTCGAGCGCACCGGGGATGACCCGGCGGTCATCCTCTATTCCGGTGGCACCACCGGCACCACCAAGGGCATTGTGCTGACCAATAAAAACTTCAACGCTCTGGGGCAGCAGGTTGTGGCGGCCAACCCCATGTTCCGCCCCGGTGACAAGATGCTGGCCGCCATGCCCATCTTCCACGGATTTGGTCTGGGCGTGTGCATCCACACTATGCTCATTAACGGCGGTCGGTGCATTCTGGTGCCTCGTTTCACTCCCAAGAGCTACGCCAAGGATCTGGTCAAGCATCGGTGCAACTTCATCGCCGGCGTGCCCACCCTGTACGAGGCGCTGCTGCGCCTGCCCGACATGAAGGGCAAGGATCTCAGCTGCCTGAAGGGCGTGTTCTCCGGCGGCGATAGCCTGTCCGTGGAGCTGAAGAAGAAGCTGGACAAGTTCCTGTACGACCACAAGGCGGTCATTCAGGTGCGGGAGGGCTACGGAACGACGGAGACGGTCACCGCCTGCTGTCTGACGCCTCCCCATATGTATAAGGAGGGCTCCATCGGCCTGCCCTTCCCCGATACCTACATCAAGATCGTCACCCCCGACACTGAGGAGGAACTGCCCTACGGCGAGGAAGGCGAGATCCTGCTGGCCGGCCCCACGGTGATGAAGGAATATATGCATCACCCGGAGGAGACGGAGCGTACCCTGCGCCGTCACGCCGACGGGCTGACCTGGGTACATACCGGCGATCTGGGCAAGATGGACGAGGAGGGCTTCGTCTACTTCAAGGGCCGTGCCAAGCGCATGATCATCACCTCGGGCTACAATGTGTATCCCGCCCAGATCGAGAACATTCTCGACGCCCACGAGTTGGTGCAGATGAGCTGTGTCATCGGTGTGCCCGATTCCTACAAGATGCAGAAGGTCAAGGCCTTTGTCAAGCCGGCCGCCGGGGTGGAGGCCACCGAGGAGACCCGTCAGGCCATTCTGGACCACTGCCGCAGGCATGTGGCCAAGTACGCCATGCCCTACGATCTGGAATTCCGGGAGGAGATGCCCAAGACGCTGGTGGGCAAGGTGGCCTACCGGGTGCTGGAGGAAGAGGAGCTTGCCAAACTGGTCGCTCAGCAAGAGCCGGCGGGCGTGAACTGAATATAACAAACAACGGGGCGCTTCTTTGAAGCGCCCCGTTGTTTAATGGCAAAGAGTGTCCAGCAGGTCGTCAACCTCAGGCAGGGCGGCCACCGCCTTGCGGATGCCCAGCCGATGGGCCAGCTGCAGCTTTTTGTGCAGGGTGGAGGGGTCGTCAAACAGCACGAAATGCACTCCGCCATCCCGGGTCATATAGGTGAAGTAGCGCGCACAAAGCTCGGCGGAGAAGAACACACTGGGGGAGCGTTCACTCATCAGCCGGGCCAGCCCCTCCCGGCTCAAGGGCTGGCCGCATCCGGTGGGGGAGGGGAGAAAAAAGTCCTCCGCCACCCGTTCCAGACCCAGCGCCAGCCGCTCCCAGCCACCGAAGGTCTGCGCCGCCTGCTCCAGCCGTCCGGTCAGCGAGCCGCCCGACAGGGCGGAGGAGATCAGCACCCGGGCATGGTCGGTGCAGCGGCCGTAGGGTTCGGGTACATACAGGGCGAGCCCCCGGCGGGCGGCGAGAGCATCCAGTCGGCGGAGGGTGCGTTCCAGCATGGGCAGGGGTGCGCCCTCGAAGTCACAGATGATGCCGGAAAAATTTCGGGCGGCACACTCTCGCAGCAGCTGCTGGCACAGCACCCCCGGATCTCCCTGACCGTCAAAGCCCTGTGCGTCCACCACCATCAGCCCACCGCGCAGCGGAGTGGGATCGCCGGCGCGGTACAGGTGCGGGCCGCGCCCGATGCGGTAGGCCATATGACCCAAGGTGTACGGGGTGCGTCTGGCCTGTGCCAGCCGGTCGGGCGGCGTGGTCAGGATCAGCATTTCTTCCGGCTTCATAGGCAAGCCCCCTTGTTCCACGGTTGAAAAAATGATATACTGAAATAAACATATGCCCTGCCGTGCCGGGGCAGAACAAGGAGGACGCCGCCATGGCTTTTCTTCCCATTCCCGACGCTTTTTATGACAATGTATTTCAAATCACCGCCAAAGCCCTCACCGACCGGGGCATCACGCTGCTGCTGGCTGATCTGGACAACACGCTGGTGCCCTATAAGACCCCTTTGCCCAGTGACGAGCTGATTGCCTGGCGCAAGGAGCTGGAGGCGGGTGGTGTGAAGCTGTTCCTGCTGTCCAACAGCCGCAAGCCCGGCCGTCCCAAGCGCTTTGCCGACGCGCTGGGTATCGACTTTGTGGGGCACGCGGGCAAGCCCAAACGGAGCGGCTTCCGCAAGGCCATGGAGCGCACCGGCCGCACCCCGGCCCAGACCGCCATTGTGGGCGACCAGATCTTTACCGACATTTTGGGCGGCAAACGCGCAGGGGTCACCGCCCTGCTGGTGCGCCCCATCCGTCTGGCAGGCAACCCCGGCCGCTACATTCGCTACTGGGTGGAGACCCCCTTCCGACAGGCCGCAAAGCGGCGGGGGACGCTGTGAGCGCCCGGTTCGGCCCGGCGGGCAATGCGGAGGATTTCCCCTACAAGGCCTCGGCGGACGCCCCCAAGTGGCTGAAGGAACTGGGGCTGGACTGCTATGAGTACCAGTGCGGAAAGGGCATCCATGTGGGGGAGGACACCGCCCGTAAGGTGGGGGAGAACGCCGCCCGACACGGCATCTCTTTGTCTCTGCACGCCCCTTACTTTATCAATCTGGCCAACCCCGACCCGTACAGCCTTGAAAAGACCACCGGGTACATTACCGGCGCGTGCCTTGTGGCAAGTCAAATGGGGGCGCAGCGGGTGGTGATCCACTCGGGCGCGCTGATGAAGCGCACCCGGAGCCAGGCGCTGGATATTGCACGCCATTCCCTGAAACAAGTCATCGCCGCCTGCGATGACAGGGGCTTTGGGCACATTGCCCTGTGTCCGGAGACCATGGGCAAAATCAATCAGCTGGGCGATCTGGACGAGGTGCTGGAGCTTTGCACGCTGGACGCGCGGCTGGTGCCGTGCATTGATTTCGGGCATCTGTACGCCCGCTCGCTGGGTGCGGATGACGGAGTCGAGGTCATGGAGCGGATGCTGGATCGGGTGCAGGAGGTGCTGGGGGAGGAGCGGGCAAGCCGCTTCCACAGCCACTTCTCCCACATCCAGTTCACCCCCAACGGGGGCGAGAAGTGTCACCGCACCTTTGCCGACGACGGCGGCTTCGGCCCGGACTGGACGCCCCTGGCCGCCGCGGTGGCGCGGCGAGGGTGGGAACCCACCTTCATCTGCGAAAGCGCAGGCACGCAGGCGCGGGACGCGGTGGAGATGAAACGGATCTACCGGCAATTTCTGGAGGGATGATATGAAACGGGTACTTGTTTGTTTGACGCAGCTGTGCTGCCTGTTTTGACCGCTTGCGGACGCAATGCGCCCAAAGAGCCCTATGAGGGGTACTACAACGGCAGCACCTATGTGGTGGACGAGGCCAACGGCACCGTCACCATGGACGGAAATACCTATACCTACACCCTGAGCGTTACCCCCGGGCAGAGCGCCCGGCTGAAGCTGACCTATCCCGACGGCACATGGAGCAGCCGCTCCGGCCGTGTGGGAGCGCAGGGCGTAGTGTATATTACCGGAACGGACAGC
>JAGBTC010000256.1 GCA_017631545.1 Oscillospiraceae bacterium | reverse complement strand
TTCAGGAGGTGGAAGAATATCTGGAGCTGGAGGAAGCGGACCAGTACAACGCCGCCAGCGCAAGGCTCATCACCCAACTGGGTCTGCTGGCAGAGATGGAACAGCTGAATTTGAAAAATGTGCTATAAAAAAGTGTGCACCCGACGGGTGCACACTTTTTCACTTCTTTTTGATCTCGTCCCAGTACTTCTTGGCGGCCTGTTCGGTCTTGTTGTCGCCGTACTGATAATACTGTTTGTTCTTGATGGCATCGGGCAAATACTGCTGTTTGACCCAGTGGCCGGGGAAATCGTGGGGATAGAGATAGCCCTGCTCCCGCTCCATACCGGCGGAGTCGGCATGGACATTCTGCAATTCTCTTGGGATGTCCCCGGTGCGCCCGGCACGAACATCGGACACGGCGGCATCGTAGCCCATATAAACGCTGTTGGACTTGGGGGCGGTGGCCAGCAGCACCACCGCCTGGGCCAGCGGCAGCCTTGCCTCAGGCAGCCCCAGTTGCAGGGCGTTGTCCACGCAGGCCTTCACAATCAGCACCGCTTGCGGATAGGCCATGCCTACATCCTCACTGGCGGAACACAAAATGCGCCGGATGGCGGTGATCATGTCCCCTGCCTCCAAAAGCCGCGCCAGATAGTGCAGCGCCGCATCCGGGTCGGAGCCGCGCAGGGATTTCATCAGGGCGGAGGCAATGTCAAAATGGGCATCCCCCTCTCGATCGTAGCGCATAGCCGACTGCTGGGACACCAGCTGGGCATCCGCCATGGTAACCAGCAGTCTTCCCTCCTGCCGCCGGGCAGCGGTGAGCAGCAGCTCCACGGCATTCATGGCCTTTCGTACATCGCCGCCGCAGGAGGCGGAAATATGCTCTTTCACGCCATTCTCACAGACCACCTGCGCCCCCAGCCGTCCCTCCATGATGGCGATGCCACGCTCCACGGCCGGCAGCACATCCTGAGCCGTGTGCTGCTTGAATTCAAACACCGTGGCCCGGGACAGCACCGCGTTGAACACCGCGAAATAGGGGTTTTCGGTGGTAGAGGCGATGAGGGTAATTTTCCCATTCTCCATGAACTCCAGCAAAGACTGCTGCTGCTTTTTGTTAAAGTACTGGATCTCATCCAGATAGAGCAGCACACCCTCGGGTGCCATAAAGGTACCGATCTGCGCCATGATGTCTTTGATGTCGGAAATGGAGGCGGTGGTGGCATTGAGCCGATGCAGGGGGCGGTTGGTCTTTTGGGCAATAATGTTGGCCACCGTGGTCTTCCCCGTGCCGGAAGGGCCGTAGAAGATCAGGTTGGGGATATTTCCGCTTTCGATAATGCGGCGCAGCAGACCGTCCGGGCCGAGGATATGGGTCTGGCCCACCACCTCGTCCAGCTCCTGCGGCCGTATTTCATCTGCCAGAGGACGATAGGACATCTTCCATCTCTCCTTATGCCACGCCTGCCGCGGCACACAGTTTTTTCATCAAAAACCGGTTGGTCAGCGCCACCACTCGGCCTACGCCAAGCATGGCGGCCACCGTGCCCACTCCGATGCCAATGGGTTTTCCGGCAAAAACAAGTCCCATGGCGGTGGTGATACACACGCAGCCGATGTCGAACACATTCTTGGCAAGTCCCTGCTCCCAGTTCATCAACTCCGCAAAGGCCTGCACGATGCCGTCCCCGGGGTTGGGGATCAGCTGCATCTTTACCGAGGCGGACACGCCGATGCCAATAAACACGATGGCCACCAGCAGCAGCGCGAAGTTGGCCCAAAAGCCGTGATCCGCGGCATTGTAGCCGATCCAATTTACAAGCTGGTTCAGCGCCCAGCTGAAGATAAAGCTGACCAACAGCTGCAGCAGGTCGAGAATACGGCTGTTTTTGCCGCGCATGATAAACTGCGCCGCCACAAACACGGCATACACCAAAAAGTTCATCACGCCCAGATTGATGTGCCAAATCTCGGAAATGCTGAACGCCACCGAGGAGATGGGCGAAATACCCAGAGAAGTTTTAATGCTCAGGGCAATGCCAAAGGCCAAGGAAATCAGCCCCAACAGATACACGCTCCAGCGCAAGATTGTCTGTTTCATTTCGTTTTCTCCTGTTTTGCAAAATGACTGCACCAGGGGCGCAGAGTGCAGTTCTGGCACTGAGGCCGCCGGGCAATGCAAACCGCCCGCCCGTGCAGCACCATGCGGTGGCAGAAATCGTTGGACTTCTCCGGGGGCAGAATGGCACGCAGCTGGGTTTCCACCTTGGCCGGGTCTTTCGTTCCATCCGTCAGTCCCAAAAGACCGGTGATGCGGATGCAGTGGGTGTCCGCCACCACCACGCCGGGGGTATTGTATATATCACCCAGAATGAGATTGGCCGTCTTGCGCCCCACCCCGGGCAGCTTGAGCAGCTCGTCCATATTGTCGGGCACCTTGCCGCCGTACTGCTCCAGCAGCATTTGAGACGCCAGCACGATGTCCCGGGCCTTGGCACGGAAAAAGCCGGTGGAGTGAACATACTGCTCCACCTCGGCCACATCCGCCTGCGCCAGCGCTTCCAGCGTGGGAAAACGCGCGTACAGGGCAGGGGTGATTTTGTTCACCCGCTCGTCGGTACACTGGGCGGCAAGACGCACGGAAAACAGCAGCTCATAGTCCTTGTTATAGTTCAGCGAGCAGATCCCAGCCGGGTACAGCCGCTCCAGTTCCTCCACGATGGCAAGAACATCCTTTTTTGCTTTCATGCGCGTCACCTCGTTTTTCTATGGGAGCATTGAAGAATCCGTTCGTCTATTTTACCACACTTTCCCGTGGATTTCGACCCCATTTTTTCGTTTGTACCATTGTTTTTTTCGGGCATTTTGTTATAATAGCGTAAAATACCCCGATTACACAACAGGAGGACTTTCCCATGGTCAAATCTGCAATGGAATTTCTTGCTTCCGTTGATCCCGAGCTTGGCGCCGCCGTCCGGGCCGAATACGATCGGCAGCAGCGCAACATCGAGCTGATCGCCTCGGAAAATATCGTCAGCCCTGCCGTGCTGGCCGCCGCCGGCACCGTGCTGACCAACAAGTATGCCGAAGGCTATCCCGGCAAGCGTTATTACGGCGGCTGCCAGTGTGTGGATGTGGCCGAAAATCTGGCCATCGAGCGTGCTAAGCAGCTGTTCGGCGCCCAGTTTGCCAATGTGCAGCCCCACTCCGGCGCCTCCGCCAACTACGCGGTGTATCAGGCTCTGTGCAATGTGGGCGACACCGTGCTGGGCATGAGCCTTGACAACGGCGGCCACCTGACCCACGGCTCTCCTGTCAACTTCTCCGGCAAGAATTACAACATGGTGGCCTACGGGGTCAACGAGCAGGGCTACATCGACTACGACCAGGTGCGCGATCTGGCTCGCAAGCACAAGCCCCGCATGATCCTGGCCGGCGCTTCCGCTTATCCCCGTATTATCGACTTCAAGGCCTTTGCCGACATCGCCCACGAGGTGGGTGCCTACCTGTTCGTGGACATGGCCCACATCGCAGGTCTGGTGGCCGCCGGTGTGCACCCCTCCCCTGTCCCCTACG
>JAGBTC010000026.1 GCA_017631545.1 Oscillospiraceae bacterium | reverse complement strand
TGTGCGCCGCAAAGCCGGCAAAGATCGCCCGGGTAAAGGCATTGGTTGCCTCCGCTGACCCGGACAAAGCATTCGTAATTGTCACCGATGCCAAGGAAGTCTATGGTGAAGGCTTTGGCGAGTACGGTGAAGGAAGTTTATAAAAGGAGATTTTAATTATGGTTTTTGGTGTATTGAAAGACATTAAAGAGGGCGAAAACAGAGTAATTTGCACCCCTGTTGAGGTGGCTTCCATCGTGGCAGCCGGCCATACCGTTTATGTGCAGAAGGGCGCAGGTGTGGGCAGCTGCTTCAAGGACGAAGCTTATGAGAAGGCCGGCGCGATCCTGGCTGACACCGCAGCCGAGCTGTGGGAAAAGTGCGATTTCCTGGCAAAGGTCAAGGAGATCGAAGCATCCGAGTACAAGTACCTGAAGGAAGGTCAGATGATCTATTGCTGCATCCATCCCGCAGGCCATCCCGAGGAGGTTCAGGCCATTCTGGACAGCAAGTGCATCGCCATCACCGCCGAGGACAGCCACCGCTACGGCTCCCCCAACTGCGAGGCGGCCGGTAAGCAGGGCGCTCTGTTCGGCCTGGAGTCCATGCTGACCATCAACGGCGGCAAGGGCAAGTTCGTTGGCGGCTTCGCCGGCGCTCCCGGCATGAATGTTGTCATCATGGGCGGCGGCATCGTGGGTCAGGGCGCTCTGTCCATCCTGCACGCTCTGGGCGCCAATGTGACCGTGCTGGACATCAACCCCGGCCTGCTGAAGACCCTGGGTGACAAGTACAACAACCAGATCAACACCATGTTCTGCACCAAGGAGACCATCGCCTCCCTGCTGCCCACCACCGACATGATCATCAACTGCGTCAAGTGGCCCAAGCAGCGCAAGGACTTCCTGGTCGACAAGGAGATGCTCAAGCTGATGGAGCCCGGCTCCGTTCTGGTGGATATCTCCAACGACGATCCCGGCTGCATCGAGTCCAGCCATGAGACCCATCACGACAACCCCCGTTATGTGGTCAACGGCGTTGTCCACTACTGCGTGAGCAACATCCCCGGTGCTGTGGCTCACTCCACCTCCGTTGCTCTGGCGGCTGAGACCCTGCCCATGCTGCTGAACATTCTGAACAACGGCCTGGAGGAGGCTTGCGCCCGCGACGGCTTTATCCGCCGCAGCCTGACCGCCTACAAGGGCTATCTGACCCACGAGGAGACCTCCGCCATCCAGGGCCGTCCCTGGATCCGTCCCGAGGACATCCTGGGCATTGCTGACCGCAAGCTGGATCCCGCTCCTCCTGCTACCACCACCAAGAGCGACAACTTCATTTCTCTGGACTGCTGCAAGTAATTTGTAAGCGGTTTCTACCCATAAGCAACCTACCATAGCAATTACATCTTTTCGGGAGGCGGCGGCAGGGCAGGCCGATTTCGTGCCCTGCCTGCTGCCGCCTTCCGTCATTTACGAAGAAAACAACGGCCCACGAATGCGTGGACTGTTTCCATAGAAAACCGCTGTATGTATTGCTGCGAAAGCGGACGGTTTTCCGGCAAGGAATTGAAAGGTACAGATATCTGTACAAGGGGGAATGGATTATGAAGAAAAAGATCATTGGTGTTGTGCCCCGTGCCGATTTGGGCGATATGACCCTGAGCAATATGAACGATATCTATAAGGTGGGCAACAACTATGTCAAGCGCGTGACTCAGGCCGGTTGTGTCCCCATTGGCCTTGCTCCGGTGGATTATTGGCTGGCAGAGGAAGCGCTGGAGATGTGCGACGGATTCCTCGTACAGGGCGGCGCTGATTTTTACGATTATCACTTCCAGGTCATGCATCACGCCATCACCCACGGCAAGCGCTATCTGGGCATCTGCCTGGGTGAGCAGCTGATCTATGTCTATCTTGAACTCAAACGCAGAGTGGAGGAGCGCGGCTACGAGGGTGATCTGGTGAAGGCCATCTGCGACTATCGAAGAGAGATGGGCCCGAGCTTTTCCGTCCTGCATAAAGTCCCCAACCATCGCAGCCCCGGTATGCCGCGCGGACAGGAAGATGTGGCCAAGCACGATGTAAATATCGTCCCCGGAACGCTGCTGCACCGTGTGTTGGGACGGGATACCATGCGCATCGCGTCCTTCCACGATCTGGACCTGCCCACCGACCAAAAGCTGGTGACCATCAACGCCTGGTCTGCTAAAGGTGACGGCGTGGTGGAAGGTGCGGAGTACGGTGAGCGTATTTTGGGCGTTCAGGGTCACCCCGAAGTGGATGATCTGCTGCCCGAGCTGTTTGCATTCCTTGCACAGGAATAACAAATGGGAAAAGAAAATTGGCAGGAGAGTGCCCTATGGATTTGATGGAGCGTTATATACAAGCCATTGACCGTGAGATCGAACAGGTTCGGGCGGAACTGTCCCGTGACACGATCCGGTTGGTGAATATCAAAAGTACCAGAAGCGAGTCCGTTCCCGGTGCGCCGTTTGGTGAAGGCCCCCGTGCCGTGCTGGATGCCGTGCTGGACATGAGCGCGGAGGAAGGCTTCCATACCGTAGATTACGGTGTAGGTGTAATCAGTGCCGCCCTGAAAGAAGGGCAGCCTGATTTGGGTATTTGGACGCACGGCGATGTTGTGTCGGAGGGCGATGGATGGAGCTTTGAGCCCTATAATGCGGTGGAATACAAGGGCTGTATTGTTGGCCGGGGCGCTACGGACAACAAGGGGCAGCTGGTCTCCATTTTCCACCTCCTGCGGATTTTCCGCAAACTGAACATCCCTTTGAAGTATAACCCTGCTCTGTATGTGGGCAGCAACGAAGAGACCGGCATGAAGGACATGATCTGCATTCCCGGCAATGACGATGCGCGTGGATTCTGCAATGTCTGCACACCGCCCAAGCTCTCTCTGGTGCCCGACGGCAGCTTCCCTGTAGGCTACGGCGGCAAGGGTGGCATGGGTCTGTCTGTAAAGAGCAAGCTTCCCTTGAGCAGCGTGACCCTTTCCGCCGGTCGGAAAGAAAGTCCCGGCAAGGCCTCTGCTATCTTAAAGACGACGCAGGTGCCGGAAAATCTGCCGGATTGCGAGATCCTTTGCCATGACGGTGGGGTGGAGATCGTTACGCAGACTCCGCCCGTCCACTCCGCGCACCCCAAGCCCGGCGGCAACATGATCACCAAGCTGATGGGTGTGCTGTTGGACTATGATCTGGTGGCGAAGGAAGATCGGCCGGTGCTGGAGTTTATCCGCAAGGTATCTCTGGACATTTCCGGTGCCCTGTTCGGCCTTGACATACAGCCTGAGGGGATGGGTCCCCTGACGCTGGCGACAATAGGGATCGATACCGGCGCGGACGGCTGTCCTGAGCTGAAGATGAACATCCGCTATCCTATCGGTCTGACCTTCGAACAGGTCGTTTCCCAGGTGGGCAATGTGGCCGAGCAAAACGGCATGACCATCGGCGCTGCAAACGCCGGCACAGAGCCTTATCTGTTGGATTCCAGCTGGCCGGTGATCGATCGGCTCAAAGACATTGCCAATGAGATCACGGGCATGGACAAGGCAGCCTATACGCTCGGTGGCGGAACCTATGCCCATCGGCTCCCCAACGCGTTGGTCTACGGCATGGATGGCTGCAAGCCGCCCGAGGATTTTCCCCAAGGCCGCGGCGGCGCACACGGTATCGACGAGGTGGTCTCGCTGGATCGCCTGCAGCGCGCCATGCGCATCTACGCCAGAGCCCTGCTCGCCCTCAACGACATGGAGTGGTAAGACCCAATATGACAAAACAAAGACCCGGCGTTGAAGAACGCCGGGTCTTTTTCCTTCCTGCAGGAAAGGGAAGTGGAGAGGCACAATTTCTTTGCAAAAGGGGAAAATAACGGTTGACAAGCAGGGAGGCATCTGTTACAATACACCTTGCGCTGAGGCAATAACGCCGATGACGCGTTAATATGGGGGTATAGCTCAGCTGGGAGAGCGCTTGAATGGCATTCAAGAGGTCAGCGGTTCGATCCCGCTTATCTCCACCAACGCTAAACCACAAGGTCAACACCTTGTGGTTTTTTTATACCCTGCCATACCCGCGAGGTGGGACACGGGCAATCTTGAATTGATCCTTGCTCCATCGGTCAGGATTGGTTGATGATTGTCTTACAGGGATTAGAGCAATGTGCGATTGCAATCAAAGAACTCCTCTGCTATAATTCTTTTGCATATGAGAAAATTCGGCGAAAAAGTTTGCTGTTTTGGCGGTCAGGCATTTATACGGAGGAAATCGAATGAGGATAAGAAAACAACACCTTGGATATATAAGCTTTTTGGTGCCGCTGTTATTGGCGCTGATCTGCGTTATGTCTGTATCGCTTGGGAGTTATCAGGCGATGTTGCCGATTCCCATGCCGCAGGAATTTATAGGAGAATACAGTTATGACGGTGAAAACTGGCAGCCACTGACGGAAGAGTCGGATATTTCTGCCTTGAAGGGTGACCTGTACCTTCGCGGTACATTTCTTCGGGAAATGGCCGAGGGCTGGCAGCTCAACTTTTACCGCAACCACATCGGAATTCAGATCGCGGTCAACGGCCAGCAAATTTATCAGGACGATATACTTGCCATTCCGGGTTTGAAACCGGAACTGTTTGCCTCCATGTGCGCGCGGGCGTGGATGGGTACGCTTGTTCCTGCCATCGGGACGGAGGACACCGTTGAGATTTATCTGCACAATCCTCACATTTGCGGCAACAAGACCGCGTACAGGGATTTTCTTACCACCTTGTGTTCCGATCCGGTGG
>JAGBTC010000255.1 GCA_017631545.1 Oscillospiraceae bacterium | reverse complement strand
GAGCGTTCCTGTCCATGTGTTCCCGGGGCTGGGCGTACATTGTCAAGGCCGGTACGGTCATCCTGCTGTGCAATACCATGGTGCAGATCATGCAGTCCTTCAACTGGTCGCTGCAGCTGGTGGAGGAGGGGATGGAGGAAACATCCATTCTGGCCACCATTGCTTCCCCCATCGCCGTGCTGTTGATTCCGCTGGGCTTTGGCGCGTGGCAGATGGCCGCCGCCGCCGTCACCGGCTTCATCGCCAAGGAGAATGTGGTGGGCACGCTGGCTGTAGTGTACGGCGTGACCAACTTCATTGACATGGAGGAGCTGGCGCTGGTGGGCGGCGCGCAGGAAGTGGCCGCCATGTTCGGCCTGACCAAGGCCGCCGCGCTGGCCTGCCTGATGTTCAACCTGTTTACTCCGCCCTGTTTTGCTGCGCTGGGCGCGATGAGTTCGGAAATGGGTGACCGCAAGTGGTTCTGGGGCGGCGTGGCCCTGCAGTTTGTCACCGGCTACACCGTGGCCTATCTGGTCTACCAGCTCGGCACGCTCATCACGCTGGGTACGGTGGGCAAGGGCTTTGCGCCCGGCCTGCTGGTGGTCGCTGCGGTGGTCGTCGTTGTGCTTGGCTTGATCCGTCGCGCCAACTGCAAGCGCGTTACGGAATATGCGCGCAGCGGCAAATAAATTCCCGGGAAGGAGCGCAAACCAATGATCGATCTGATCCTCGTGGCCGTGCTGGTGGCCGTTGTTATCGCGGCCGGAAGCTATGTGTACCGGGCGAAAAAGCGCGGTGTCAAGTGCATCGGCTGCCCGGTGGAGGGCGGCTGCTGCGGTTGCAGCGGCAAGAGCGAGCATTAAACCCAACAGGCAAGCGCACCCTGCGAAATCCTTCGCAGGGTGCATTTTTTGGTATCGACAATCGGATATTGGATATGGTATAGTATAGGTAGCATTTATAACTTTACGAGGAGGAATGGGCATGAAATCAACAGTGTATTTTTCGCGTACGATCACACCGGACATGGTGGTGCAGCTGTACCGCCGCACCGGTAAACAGCTCCCCGGACGGGTGGCCGTCAAAGTCCACTCCGGCGAGCGGGGCAATCAGAACTTCCTGCACCCGGATTTCTGGGCGCCTGCGGTGGAAGAGGCCAAGGGCACGGTGGTGGAGTGCAACACCGCCTACGAAGGGGCGCGCAATGTGACCGAGCGGCACTTGCAGCTGCTGCGCGACCACGGCTGGTCAGAGCGTTTTGCGGTGGATCTGCTGGATGCCGACGGCCCTGATCTGGAGCTGCCCATCCCCAACGGCAAGGCGATCCAGACCAACTTTGTGGGTAAAAATCTCGTCAATTACGACTCCATGCTGGTACTGTCCCACTTCAAGGGACATCCTATGGGTGGCTACGGCGGCGCGCTGAAGCAGATCTCCATCGGCGTGGCCTCCGGCTTTGGCAAAAGCTATATCCACGGCGCGGGCATACCGGAAAACTTCTGGACGACCGACCGCAACAGCTTTATGGACGCCATGGCGGATGCCGCCGGCTCGGTCATCGACTTTTTCAAGGGCGAGCTGGCCTATGTCAATGTGATGAAGAACATGAGCGTGGACTGTGACTGCGTGGCCACGGCCGAGGCGCCCTGCATTGCGGACATCGGCATTTTGGCCAGCACGGACCCCGTGGCGCTGGATCAGGCGTGCGTGGATCTGGTGTACGCCTGTTCCGACCCGGGTAAGCCCCACCTCATCGAGCGCATCGAAAGCCGCAACGGCATCCATACCATCGAGGCGGCCGCCGCCCTCGGGCTGGGCAGCCGGGAGTATGAGCTGATCGAGGTATAAAACAACCGGAAAAGGAGAACAGAGAAACATGGAACAGAAACTGGAACGCAAATACGGTCTGTTTACCGCCATCTGCATGGTGGTGGGTATCGTCATCGGTTCCGGCGTTTTCTTCAAGGCACAGACCATCCTGCAAAAGACCGGCGGTGACACCACTCTGGGCATCATTGCCTGGATCATCGGCGGTGTCATCATGCTGTCTTGCCTGCTGGCTTTCGCCTTCATGGGACAGAAGTACGAGCGGGTCAACGGCATTGTGGACTATGCAGAGGCCGCGATCGGCCCCCGCTACGGCTACTATATGGGCTGGTTTGCCGCCACCATCTACTTCCCGGGCATGACCTCCGCGCTGGCGTGGCTGTCCGCCCGGTACACGATGGTGTTCATCACCAGCGTCAATCCCGACTTCCCCATGGCCATCCCTGTGGAGCAGGGCGGCTGTGTGGTGGGCCCTGAGTGTATGGCGCTGACCGTGCTGTTCATGTGCGGTGCTTATGTGCTTAACGCCCTGTCCCCCAAGCTGGCCGGTAAGTTCCAGACCAGCACCACCGTTATCAAGCTGATCCCCCTGCTGCTCATGGGCGTCATCGGCATCATCTACGGACTCAACCACGGCATGCTGCAGACCAACCTGACCACCTCCGTGATTCCTGCCGCCGAGCTGGATTCCAACCCCCTGTTTGCTGCCGTGTGCGCCACTGCCTTTGCCTATGAGGGCTGGATCATTGCCACCTCCATCAACTCCGAGATCAAGGACTCCAAGAAGAATCTGCCCAAGGCACTGATTTTGGGCGGCCTGATCATCATTGCGGTCTACATCCTCTACTTTGTGGGTGTGGCCGGCGGTGCCGGAGCCAAGGATCTGATGGACACCGGTGCCAATGTGGCGTTCAACAATGTGTTCGGGCCCGTGCTGGGCAACATCCTGAACCTGTTTGTGGCCATCTCCTGCATGGGCACGCTGAACGGCCTGATGCTGGGCTGCTGCCGCTGCATGTACTCGCTGGGCGCGCGCGGCCGCGGCCCCAGACCCGAGATGTTCGCCCAGGTGGACAAGACCACCAATATGCCCAACAACTCCGCCGTGATCGCCCTGCTGGTCACCGCCGTCTGGTTTGTGTACTTCTACCTGACCAATCTGGCCCAGATTTGGGGCCCCGATGCGCCCTTCGTGTTTGACTCTACGGAGCTGCCCATCATCACCATCTATCTGATGTATATTCCCATCTTCATCCAGTGGATGCGTAAGGAAAAGGATCAGTCGGTGGTGCGCCGCTTCGTGGTGCCCACGTTGGCCTTGCTGGGCAGTGCCTTCATGGTGCTGGCCTGCATCATCGGCCATGGCATGGCCTGCTTCTGGTACCTGATCGTCTTTGCGGTGGTCATGGTGGCGGGTGGCCTGCTCAACCGTGCAAACAAGTAAACTAAACGCAAAAATCCGCCGGAATATTGTTCCGGCGGATTTTGTTATCCAAACAGTTTCAATTTTTCTACCACCTTGCGGGCAAGGCGGTAGATGGGCGGCTCCAGCTCTTTGCGCGCCTGCTCCAGATGCTCCCGGATGGGGAGATGCTGGGGGCAGTGCCCCTCGCACTTGCCGCAGCCCACGCAGTTGGAGGCGGCGGTGGAGGTCTTTCGGAAGGCGGTACACATGGCGTACTCCACCAGCGCACGCAGCTTTCCCTCGGTGTAGCGGCGGTTGTAGGCGGCAAAAGTGCCGGGAATGTCTACATTCCTGGGGCAGGGGGTGCAGTAGCCGCAGCCGGTGCAGCCCACCTTCATTTTGGCGTTGATGGCATCCACCACGCGGCGGAGCATCTGCTGCTCCTGCGGGCCGAACTCGCCCACCCCGGCGTCGGCGGCGGTGGCGCAGTTATCCTGCACCATCTCCACGCTGTTCATCCCCGACAGCACGCAGGTCACCTCCGGCTGATCCCACAGCCAGCGCAGCGCCCACTGGGCCGGGGTGCGCCGGATAGGATGTTCGGAAAATACGCGCAGCGCCTGCTCGGGCAGGCGGGTCACCAGCCTGCCGCCCCGCAGCGGCTCCATGATGACCACGGGCAGTCCCTTTTCATGGGCGTAATGCAGCCCTCGCCGCCCGGCCTGGGAGTGTTCGTCCATGTAGTTGTACTGGATCTGGCAGAAATCCCAGGCGTAGGCGTCCACCAGCCGGCAGAACATATCTGTGCCGCCATGGTAGGAAAAGCCCACCTGCCGGATGGCGCCGGAGGCCTTTTTCTCCTCCAGCCAATCCTCCACACCCAGTGCGCGCATCCGTTCCCATGTGTCTGCATCGGTGAGCATATGCATCATGTAGTAGTCCACATGGTCGGTGCGAAGGCGTTTGAGCTGCTCCTGAAACAGGCTTTCCAGCCGCTCCCGGCTGCGGATCAGGTAGTGGGGCAGCTTGGTGGCGATGTACACCTTGTCCCGGATATGATTGCGCTGCAGAATCTCACCCAGCGCGGCCTCGCTGCCGGGGTAGACATAGGCGGTGTCGTAGTAATTGACCCCTGCCTCGTAGGCGGCAAGGATCTCCCGCTCGGCCTTGTCCACATCAATGCGGCCCATCGCCTGGGTGAAGCGCATACAGCCGAAGCCAAGAATGGAAATGGAGTTGCCGTATTTATCCTGTCGGTAATTCATGGCCGTCATCCTCTCTGTCCGCAATAAAACAGTTGGCATAATGCGGTATTTGTATTATAATCGAAGGGCAACCAAATAACAATGAATTTATCACAGTTCACGGTGTACACAGATAAAATGGGAGGAACCAGATATGATCAACGAGTTTAAGAGCAAATATGTCACGGCCGAGCAGGCGGTCAAGGCCGTGCAGTCCGGTGACTGGGTCGACTACGGCTTTGGCGGCGGCTATCCCGAGCTGCTGGACAAGGCGCTGGCCGCACGCAAGGGCGAGGTGACCGATGTGAAGATCCGCGGCGGTCTTGTGATCCGTCCGCGCATCGAAGTGGTGGAGTGCGACCCGGAGCAGACCAGCTTCCACTACTACAGTTGGCACATCGGTGACTATGAGCGTAAGCTGCAAAGCCGCGGTCTGGTGCAGTTCATGCCCATGATCCTGCGCTCGCTGCCCGACCTGTACCGCCATCATATCAAGGTGGATGTGGCCTTTGTCC
The DNA here is from genome assembly GCA_017631545.1 of Oscillospiraceae bacterium. GTDB lineage: Bacteria > Bacillota > Clostridia > Oscillospirales > Oscillospiraceae > Lawsonibacter. The sequence goes on along the minus strand of JAGBTC010000255.1, from coordinate 191 downwards.
CCGTGTCCACCCCCGATGATAAGGGCTACTGTGGTCTGGGTATCTCCAACTACGCCTGGCGCACGATTTTCGAAAACGCCCGCACCGTGATCTTCGAGATCAACGAAAAGCTGCCCCGCCTGCAGGGTGTGGACGGCTCTCACCGGGTCCATCTGTCCGAGGCAACCTATATCGTAGAGGGGGAGCATGAG
>JAGBTC010000254.1 GCA_017631545.1 Oscillospiraceae bacterium | reverse complement strand
TTTTGTCGCTGAACAAAAGAAACCAAAAGTCAGCTTGGAAACCAAGGTTTCCAAGACCTTCCTTGGGTGCAGGACAAGGAGCTGATTGCCACTGACCCGGCACCGGGTTACGACACATTCCGCACCCGCTTGCTGCCGCTGTCTGTGCAAACCTGCCGGTTGTTACGGCCCAATAACCGTGCCGGGCTGCGGCCAACCAATCGGTGCGTAGGGGCGGCCTTTGGCCGCCTGCCGGTGACATTCATTTCTGCTTAATAGCCGGCGGAGTGCGGTAGACAGATATACTTGCAGATAGTAGGCAATGCGGCAGCACAAATCGGCGCTGAATGGGTCAGATGGTTCCGCCGGCCGACAGGTAGCATTGCCACGGAGATTGTCCAAAGGAAGTTCTAAGAAACCATGGGTTTCTTAGCGCCTTTTTCGTGTCTTTTGTGGCGAGACAAAAGACACCCGCCCGGAGGCGGAACCGCCCCTTATTCCTCCGGAAACACCTTAATATCCAGCGCTTGGCAAATGCGGAAAAACACCTCAATGGACGGACTCTTTTTTCCGCTTTCAATCTCATTCATAAAGGACTGGGTAATGCCCACCATTTTTGCCAGTTTGTACTGGCTTAGTCCCCTTTTTTCGCGTGCGTTTCGAATGATAATTTTGTAATCTTTCATGTTCATCACCGCTTTTATTATAGCTCACAGCTATCCCCGCGAAAATATATAGCTTTCAGCGATTGACATTTGCCCCTCAGCAGGCTATAATCGCCATTAGCGATATATCAAGGAGATGTTAAATATGAACTGCGACCACAATTTTCTGGACGATTTTCGCGCAGCGTGCGAAGATCTGATCGGTGATGTAGTCCTGCTGGAATCCCTCGTCCTTTGCCGGGAACAGGGGGAAGGCCGCCAATCTCCGGAGCAGTTTGCTCTGTTGGTGCGCCGAGTCACGGACTACCTGAACCAGCACACACAGGAAGTGCTGCAATTGACAAACAAATAGGGCCGCTGTTTCCAGCGGCCCTGTCTGCTCAATCTTCCCAAGGCTCCTTATGGGGCGTCCAACCCTCCACCAGAGGGCCAAGCTGTCCGATGGTCTTGGGGGTACACACGGCCACCACATCAATGGTGTCCGAGTAATCCACTTTCTCCACCTTGGCCTCTTTGTAAAGGGTCTCCAGAATACCGCCCTTGTCATAGGGCAGGTGAATGGTCACCCGTTTGGCGCCGCTGTCCAGCCGCTTGCCGATGGCGTCCAGCAGCGTGTCCAGCCCCTCCCCCGTTTTGGCGGAGACAGAGACGATATTCTCCCCGTGGGGGCGAATCTCGCCCACATAGCGGTCACACTTGTTGAACACCTCGATGCGCGGAGTCTGCTCCGCGCCCAGCTGACGGATCAGCTCGTCCACCACCGCCGCCTGGTCGCGCCACTCGGGATTGGACGCGTCGATGACATGCAGCAGCAGATCGGCAAATTCCAGCTCCTCCAGCGTGGCCTTGAATGCCTCCACCAGGTGATGGGGCAGCTTGGAAATAAAGCCCACCGTATCCGAAATGAGTACG
>JAGBTC010000253.1 GCA_017631545.1 Oscillospiraceae bacterium | reverse complement strand
TGACGGAAGAGTCGGATATTTCTGCCTTGAAGGGTGACCTGTACCTTCGCGGTACATTTCTTCGGGAAATGGCCGAGGGGTGGCAGCTCAACTTTTACCGCAACCACATCGGAATTCAGATCGCGGTCAACGGTCAGCAAATTTATCAGGACGATATACTTGCCATTCCTGGTTTGAAACCGGAACTGTTTGCCTCCATGTGCGCGCGGGCGTGGATGGGTACGCTTGTTCCTGCCATTGGGCCGGAGGACACCGTTGAGATTTATCTGCACAATCCTCACATTTGCGGCAACAAGACCGCGTACAGGGATTTTCTTACCACCTTGTGTTCCGATCCGGTGGAATGGGGCGTTCTGGAGCTGAATCTGGAGCCCCACGGGGAGCAATTCCGGGTTCTGGGTGTCCTGTTTGCGGCGACCTCGCTGATGCTGCTGGGTGCAGCCGTCGCGGCTGTGATCGTGCGTATCCCTGTGGGGAGTGTACTTTTGAAGCTGGGAATGCTGACACTTTTCACCGGCGGTTACATAGCCTTTGACAGTCTGGATGTTTCCTACTGGAACGACCTGTATGTTCTGAACACCTACGCAAGTCAGCTATGCATGATGCTGGCAGCCTTTTGTCTGTGTCACTTTATGAGTGACACCTTGACCGGAAAAAAGCAGCGTGTGGCCAAGGTCGCTGTACTGTTGTCCGCCCTGCTCAACAGCGTGCTCATTCTGCTGTCCTTTATCGGTGTGACAGTGATCTATGATACGCTGCCTTATTGGGCAGGGGCACAGATCGTCCTTTGCGTACTCTTTATGGTTTTGTGTGTAATGGAAGTGCTGCGTAAAGGCGCAAAACGGCTGGTGCCCATTTCCGCATTTGTCCTGTTTGGTGCGATGCTGCTGGATATGTTCGGCGTGGGTGCAAATATCGTATGGCGAGCGCCCTGTTCCAAGCTCGTATTTGCGGTGCTTTTTGTCATACATATTGTTGCGGCAGCCAGAGGTATCGTCACAAACTACCGCGCATCCATCCGCGCAGCAAAGCTGGAGAAAGAACTGGAAGACAGCCGCATCGCCATCATGCTTTCTCAGATCAAACCCCATTTTCTCTACAATGTGCTCAACACCATATACCACCTCTACCGCAAAGAGCCGGAAACGGCGCAGGATGCAGTCAGCAGTTTTGCGGAGTATCTGCGCTGTAATATGCTTTCAATTGAGAAAAGCGAGCCAATTCCCTTTGCAGAGGAATATCAGCATGTCCAGACCTATCTCTCGCTGGAGCAGATCCGCTTCCGCGGCAAGCTGGATGTGATCTATGATGTGGAAGTGACCGATTTCAAGCTGCCGCCGCTTACTGTAGAACCGCTGGTGGAGAACGCGGTGAAGCACGGCGTGACCAAAAAGCGGGGGGGCGGCATCGTTACCATCTCCACCCAAAGAACGAACAACGGCGTCCGGATCACCGTTTCCGACACCGGCGTCGGCTTTGACCCGGACAACTACATGGAGGACGGAAAGCCTCATGTGGGCATCCGCAATGTGAGGGA
>JAGBTC010000252.1 GCA_017631545.1 Oscillospiraceae bacterium | reverse complement strand
GATAGTCGCACGAGTGCATAATTACATTTTTGAGAGCTACGGATATTTTCAGTAAATTCTCCGCATCACAAATTGTAGGGTTTGAGTGCTTGCCAAAAGGTACGTTATAGCACCCTTTTCTATTAACACGATACAAGCCATTAAAACAGGTCCTATTTATGAAGATAAACAAAGCCGCCTTTTCAATGCGAGTATCATCATTCAAACTTAGGGTATTGTATCTGTTGCGCTGTTCATAGTAATATGCTTGCTGTTCTTCATTGTCCGCACAAGCATTATATTTACTTTGCATATCAACAAGCATTTGTATCAACTCTCCGCAACAATCTTTAATGACGGAGTAAGTATTGATAAGTTCCTTGTTGTTATCGTTAATATATACTTCTTCAAAAGAGTATTCCGAAAGCAAAGCAAAAAGCAAAGCGCCACCGCCCACAAAAGGCTCAGCATATTTTGTAATAGTTGTACCCATTCCTTCAGGCAAATTGGCCTTTAGAACCTCTAAAAGTTGACCTTTACCACCAGCCCATTTTACGAAAGAACGTGCAGACTCTGAACGCTTTGCGGGCTTGGACTTCCTTGCATCATCGGGTTTTTCTGCATTGCGAGGAATTATCCACATATTGCCAAGCATAGCAACATCGGGGATTCTGTTTTTCGCGCAAAGTATGGATACACGCCTTTGCGATATATTCCACTTCTCTGCCGCTTCTTTTGCAGTTATATATTGTAACATAGTTCCTCCTAAAATATCTGCTGTATATATTATATTCCAAATCTCGAACAATGTCAAGATCCGAAACAAAATTTCAAGTGCAAATATTTATATTTTCGGCACCGTGGCGTGTGCTTGCCGTTAGCCGGGGATTGCTCGCTTGGCGAGCTTACCCGCGCCCTTCGCCTGGTGAGCGAGCTCCCCGATCTTCGGGCGGGGTAATCGAACCCCGCGCCTTTGGCGCAGGGGTTCTTCCAACCAAGTGCTACCAAAAACAAAAAACCACCGAAATGGTGGTTTTTGTTTTTGGTGGAGCATAGGGGATTCGAACCCCTGACCTCAACACTGCCAGTGTTGCGCGCTCCCAACTGCGCTAATGCCCCGTGGGTTATGAAGTTTTGGTGGGCCATCAAGGGCTCGAACCTTGGACCAACCGGTTATGAGCCGGTAGCTCTAACCAACTGAGCTAATGGCCCATGTGGCGGTACTGTAATAGTATAACAATTTAATCGCGGTTTGTCAAGACTATTTCGAAAAAAATTTTTCGATCCGCGTTGCCTCGCCCTCCCCCCTTCGAGGGGGAGGGCGAGGGACGGTGCTTGAACGGCGGAGGGGGACAGTTATCGTTGCTTCTCCTGCTCCTCCGGCTCGGTGGGGACCGTCCCGCGGCCGAGGCGGAGATGCGGCTCGTAGGCCGTGCGGACACGGTGGGCGATACCCTCCCGCTCCAGCTGGGAGCGGACGATGCCGCCGAGGAGCTTGGCACGCGGCATAATGTCGAAGAGGCCCACGAGGGCGTCCATCATCTGCCGCCCCGGCTGCTCGGTCAGGACCAGGGTAGGCTTATCGGTGTCGTAATAGAGCCGGATGCGGCGCGCCGCCGCCATCTCCGGAAAGAGAACATCCAGCTTCAGGATCGGCTCGGCGTCGGTGTCGTCGGTGAATTCGGCGCGCACCGCCACAAGGTACTGCTCGCCCCGGACAGAAAGGGTGGCTTCCTTGTATTCCCCAAAGCCAAGCGGCAGACGGTAGGTCTCCTCCCCCTCGGTAAGAAGCAGCACCGGCTCTCCCTCCTCACGGCAGAAGGTCAGGCTACGGAGCCCAGGGGAAAGGTTGTTCTGCATCAGCGAGGTGAAAAGCGGCAGAAGACCGACGTTGTTGCGCCCGCAGAGAAACGGCTCGGATGCGAGGCGATCAAACAGCTCACGCGGGAGCGCCCGGTCACGGAGGGGGGTGTCCTCGCTCTGCGGATGCGTCCAGGTGCGGCCGCGGAAGAAGCCCCCTTCGGCCTCGCGCAGCTCCCGGACGGCACGGCGGTCGGGACGG
>JAGBTC010000025.1 GCA_017631545.1 Oscillospiraceae bacterium | reverse complement strand
TTTTCTTCCCCAAACTCCAAACTTTTTGACCCACCCCCTGGGGTCTATCCACCGTATACTGTGAATATGCAAACAATATACAGTATTTTTATTATTTACTGTATAATTATTCACTATTATGAATATTATTCATAATAGTACGCATATCCAATACATCCGGATCCTCTCGACGTTTGAAGTTCTTGCCGTCCAGAATGTTATGGCACACGATGCACACGCCTCGCAGTCCATCCCAGTCGTACCGCTTCTCCCAACCTTCCGGGGTCTTAATAGGTATAACATGGTGGACCTCGCAGGCTATGTGCTGACAGCCTTCCAGCTTGGCCTCACATCTATAGCCACAGGCTGACAGCTTTCCTTTGCTCAGGGCCTTCCATTCCTTTGAGCCATAGAACCTCGAATACTTTGGATCTCTTTGGCTATTATATTTCCTATTGTATTTCTTGCGTAGGTACTCAGCCTTGCGCTCTTGCTTGGCCTTCCGTTCGGCCTCAGCTATAGGGGCGCAGGCTGTACAGTAGGGCAGGCCGTGGGGTATCAGCTTCCTGCACCTAGGGCACGCTTTCAGGGGTGCCATGCCATCGCCTCCCATGCTGTTATAAATGCCCGCCCTGGGCCACATTGTTAAGAGGTGCGGGCGGTCCTGTCATATTCATGCCCAGGCAGGGCATAGAAAAAGGACCCAGGCCATCCGGCCCAGATCCTCACACTACCAATATAGCACATTATTGAGTGCATTTCTATGCAATTATTCTGTATTTTTATACCATTCAAAAACAGGCCAAAAAGTTGGGGGTGGAACAACTGGAACAACTGGAACAATGTTTTTATAATAAGTATAAAATAAGGCCATAACAGCCCTATATCCCTATACTTTACCGCCTTATTTTACTAATCTTTTATTTTATTGTTCCACTTGTTCCACTTGTTCCACTTAAACTATATATAAATATTTCTGCACTAATAACCTATAAAATATATACTTTTATAAACTTTTAATAATGATTTTAGTGGAACAAGAGGTGGAACAGGGTGGAACAACACATATTTTTTATTACACGATTTTACACCCGGGCGGCCCCGATTCCCCGGTCAGCTCCCGCCTTGTTCCACTTCGTTCCACTCTTGGCTCCATTCTTGGATCACCTAAAACGGCCCGAAAAGTTAGAAAAACGCCGGAAAACTTTTCCGCTTGTCCGGCTGCTTAGGCTCTTGTATAATTCGGATTGTCCCTTTTCTCTAAACTTCTTTCAATACACACAGGGACAGGCCCGCCACGGTCGAAAGACTGCGGCGGGCTTTTTTTATAATACCACTATTTTCATATCTTGACCGGCTGGCTCCAGCTTCACCACCTGGCAGTGAAGAAAGCGCTGCAGCGCTCTCATGCTGGCAGGCTCCAGCGGGTCGATGGTTACGGTCTCCCCGCTGAGTTGGTCGTGTATGTGAAGTTTTTCCGCGTGGATCTTATAAACGATTTCTCTGACTGTCATGGTGTCCGCCTCCTTTTCTATACTCTTATTATACGCTTATAAGCGTATAAAAGCAAACAAAAAGCCCCGGAGCGGATCCGGGGCGCTGCGCGTTTATTCGGTTTCGGCCGGCTTCTCCGGGTCGATCAGGTCCGCCACGGTGCAGCCCAGGATCCTGGCCATGGTCAGCACGGTGATGGCTGCAGCCTTCTCCAGGGGCTTGCGGCCCTGCTCATAGTCCTGCAGGGTGCGGGGGCTTATGCCCACTTTGTCGGCCAGCTCCGGCTGGGTCAGGCCGGCGCGCTTGCGGTCCTTTTTCAGTGTGCTCATGTGTTTAGTCCTCCTTTATGTGGTGGGCCGGTTTCCCGGCCCTGGGTGGTTTACCTACCAGGCAGGTCGCTCCATTTGGTGGGCGCGTAGGCGTCGGCAGCTCTGAGGTCCTTCTCACTGCGGAAGGCCGTGTGGCTGGTCACGCGCTTGCCCCCGACCTCACCTTCTTCCAGGTCGGTCTCATACTCAACCGTGTACCGGAAGGTCTGGTCCTGGAGCACCCGTTTGACCTCGGTCACCCGTCCGATAACTTCACCGGCGCGGCGTCCCTGGTGGTCCCACCCGCCACCGGGCAGGCGAATGTTCCGCTTGATGGTGACGCCCGGGTCGACGAACTTGACCGGGTCGCCAATCTTGTACTTGGGGGCTGCGGTGTTCGCCCATACAAATTGACGGATGAGCGCCTCACAGGCGGGCGCGGGGGTTGCGGCCAGGATCTCGATGGCCTGCTGTCTGGTTTTCTCGTTCATGTTGTTCTCCTTTCAGGTGGCGGGCCGGGGTTGCCGGCCCAGGTGTTTACTTTTTTTTAGCTGAAACGGTGATAAAATTCGCCGGTTGCTTTGGATTTACAAAATTCAAAGTTTTTAGCTGCTGCGATGAATTTGCGAGCCGTTTTCGGCAGGTTCTTGAAGCCTATGTAATCGCGGGATTTTCCGGAGGCATAAAAAACGATGAACAGGTCGCGCTCGCTGCCTTCCTTACTCTCAAACCGGTTAATTTTTGTAACCATGTTGTTCTCCTTTCAAGTGGTGGGCCGGAAGGATCCGGCCCGGGGTGGTTTAGCAATCGGTGAGGGCGTCGCCGTAGCAGCCAGGGAAATAATGGGTTTCCGCGTACTCACGGGCCTGGGCGGCGGTAAGTTCAAAGTGAGCAGCCTGCAGCTTGAGAAATTCCGCATATTCTTCGTCATTCAGCAGGCGCCGTGCACACTGCGGGTGAACCTGTTCAGCCAGCTCCTGCAGAGTCAGGCCGGGGAAGTCGGGGTCTACGATGTAGGTCTTGGGGGTGGTGTTGGTGGTAGTCATGTTGTTTCCTCCTGGTGTTGGGTGGTGTTGTTTTGTATGTCTACATTATACGCTTATAAGCGTAGTTTGTCAACCCCCAAATTGAAAAAAATTCAAAAAAAAATTGCCCCGGATTTCTCCGGGGCTTTTCTTTATAGGCTGTACATGATAACCGGGCCCAGGGGTCCGGCGTTAGGCAGCGCGCCGATGGTGTTGTACTCGATCCACTCCGTCGCCTGCTCCAGGTCCCAGCCGGTCTCCCGGACCAGCCAGTCCACCATTTTGTCATAATCGTAAACGGCCCGGCCTTCCTCAGTCACGCCGATGAGGGCGTCGTCATAGCTATAATTTTCAAAAATTATAACGTCATCCAGGCCGGCGGCCTCGATCTTTTCCGCAGCTGTCACGCTTCCACCTCATCCCCGTCCATTTTTGCGCCGCAGTTGGGGCAGTAGGGTGCCATCGTATAAAATTGTTCTTCGCAGACTGTACACATCCACATATTACCCACGCCATACCAGTCACCGTGTACCACCTCAGCGGCCAGCAGGGCGTCCAGCGCTGCGCCGTGGATGTTGTGGGTCTGCCGCCAGCTGTAGCACATGGCCACGCAGACCTCCTCCCAGCTCAGGCCCTCGATATATCGGTGGCGCATGAGCTTCCGGGCCCTTGGCTCCAGTGCCTCGATCCTGTCCTCGATGGCGGCCTGAGCGGCGGCCAG
>JAGBTC010000024.1 GCA_017631545.1 Oscillospiraceae bacterium | reverse complement strand
GTGGCAATGCTACCTGTCGGCCGGCGGAACCATCTGACCCATTCAGCGCCGATTTGTGCTGCCGCATTGCCTACTATCTGCAAGTATATCTGTCTACCGCACTCCGCCGGCTATTAAGCTGAAATGAATGTCACCGGCAGGCGGCCAAAGGCCGCCCCTGCGCACTGATTGGTTCGCCGCGGCCCGGCACAGTTGGTCGGCCGCAGGAACATTCAGGCTTGCACAGACAGCGGCAGCAAGCGGGAGCAAAATGTGTCGTAACCCGGTGCCGGGTCAGTGGCAATCAGCTCCTTGTCCTGCACCCAAGGAAGGTCTTGGAAACCTTGGTTTCCAAGCTGACTTTTGGTTTCTTTTGTTCAGCGACAAAAGAAACCCGCCGCCGGAGCGGCGGAACAATCCTTCCCGCCCGAAGGCGGAAACACTATTATGAAACAAAACCGCGATGCACCGTATTGGCGCACCGCGGTTTTTGATTTTGGTAGGATGGGATCAGAACTTTGCACCGCCGAACTCGGCCAGCACCAGACCCTTGTTGCGCTCGGTCACCCACTGGATGGACCACTGGGAGGCGAACAGCAGCAGCTGATTGCCCTTGTAGTCCTCCACCAGCTTCACATCGCTGGGCAGCAGCAGGTCGTCCTCCTTCAGGGGCTGGGCGTCCTCGTCCTCGCGCACCACCCAGCGCAGATATTCGTAGGGCAGACCCTCTTTGTACAGCTCCACATTGTACTCGCTGCGCAGACGGTACTCCAAAACATCGAACTGCAGTGTGCCCACCACGCCCACAATGACCTCTTCCATACCGGTGTAGGGGGTCTTAAAGATCTGGATGGCACCCTCCTGGGCGATCTGCTCCACGCCCTTGAGGAACTGCTTGCGCTTCATGGTGTCCACGGAGCGGATGCGCTGGAAATGCTCCGGGGCAAAGGTGGGAATGGGGTCAAAGGTGAACTTTTTGCCCGGGGCGCACAGGGTATCGCCGATGGAGAAGATGCCCGGGTCGAACACGCCGATGATGTCGCCGGCGTAGGCCTCTTCGATGATCTCGCGTTCGGCGGCCATCAGCTGCTGGGGGCGGGACAGGCGCAGCTTTTTGCCGCCCTGCATATGATAGACCTCTTTTTCTGCGTCAAAGCGGCCGGACACCACGCGCATAAAGGCGATGCGGTCCCGGTGTGCCTTGTTCATGTTGGCCTGAATTTTGAACACGAAGGCGGAGAAATCCTCGTCAAAGCAGTCAATGACCGTGTCGCCTGCTTTTCGGGGCAGGGGGGCGGTGGTCATGCGAAGGAACTCCTCCAGAAAGGGTTCTACGCCGAAGTTGGTCAGCGCCGAGCCAAAGAACACGGGGGACAGCTTGCCGTGGCGCACCCGATCCAGATCAAAGTCGCAGGACGCGCCGTCCAGCAGCTCAATTTCGTCCACCAGCTGGCTGTGCTTGCTTTGGCCGATCAGCTCGGCCAGAGCAGGGTCGTCCACCTCGATCTGGGTGGCGGTGGCCGCCTTGGCGTTGGTGTTGGAGGTGAAGTGGATGACCTTGCGGTTCTGGCGGTCATACACGCCCTTGAACTCCTTGCCGCAGCCGATGGGCCAGTTCATGGCGTAGGTGTCGATGCCCAGCTCCTTCTCCAGCTCCTCGCACAGCTCAAAGGGATCCCGGGTCTCCCGGTCCATCTTGTTGATGAAGGTGAAGATGGGGATGTCACGCAGGGCACACACCTTGAACAGCTTACGGGTCTGAGCCTCCACGCCCTTGGCCGCGTCGATGACCATCACGGCGCTGTCCGCCGCCATCAGGGTGCGGTAGGTGTCCTCAGAGAAGTCCTGGTGGCCGGGGGTGTCCAGAATGTTGATGCAAAAGCCGTCGTACTGGAACTGCATGACCGAGGAGGTGACGGAGATGCCGCGCTGCTTTTCGATCTCCATCCAGTCGGAG
>JAGBTC010000251.1 GCA_017631545.1 Oscillospiraceae bacterium | reverse complement strand
CTCCGGCTTTTTCCAGGGCAGGGCCGCTGCTGTGGACATCGGCGGCACGGAGTATTCCGCCGCTGAGGTGCAGTACTACTACAACTCCTGCCTGAACTATTACTATACCTACGCCCAGTACGGCCTGATCACCAACTTTGACGTGAAGGTCGACCCCGCCGAGCAGATGTACGACGAGGAAGCGGGCATTACCTGGCACGAGCAGATTATGACCGAGGCCATCGACACCTTGGCACAGAGCAAGGCGGTCATCAAGCTGGCCAAGGAGGAGGGTTTCACCCTGTCCGAGGAGGGCAAGCACGAGGTGGAGCACGCCATGCAGGATCAGGAGGCAGCCGCCATTACCAACGGCTTTACCTCTACCACCGCTTACCTCAAGGCCGCCTTCGGCAACAGCATGACCAAGGGCAAGTATGAGGCGCTCCAGATGGAGAATATGCTGGTAAGCGAGTATGTTGCCAAGTATAACGAGGCTCTGAGCTACACCGACGAGGAGCTGGAAACCTATTACGCCGAGAACGCCGACAGCATGGACGTGTTCCATTACAGCTATGCCGAGGTGAATGGCGAAGCTGCCGAGAATAAGGACGCGGAAGGAAACGTGGTCGATCCCACGCAGGAGCAGATCACTGCCGCCATGGAAGAGGCGGAGCAGACCGCTCAGGACATTCTGCGCCGCCTGAATGCCGGCGTTGCCTTTGACACCGTGCTGGCCGACTATGCTCAGGATGAAAAGGTGAGCGTCACCGCCGACCAGAAGACGGTGAGCGCTGCCGCTGACCCGGATGTTTACGGATGGCTGGCCGTGGAAGGCCGCAAGGTGGGCGACGCCGGCGTTCTGGAAAACGCCGATGGCAACGGTTACTTTGTGGTGAAGGTTCTCGGCCGCGGCCGCAACACCGAGCGTCCCGCCGATGTGCGTCACATTCTGGTGGCCGCCCAGCAGGACGAGGATGCCGAGCAGCCCACCGATGCCCAGTTTGAAGCGGCCAAGGCCGAGGCCGAGGCGCTGCTGGAGCAGTGGAAGGCCGGCGAGGCCACCGAGGACTCCTTCGCCGCTCTGGCCAAGGAGAAGAGCGCCGATGCCGGCTCTGCCGAGAACGGCGGCCTGTACGAGGGCGTGTCCTCTGCCACCGGCTTTATCAAGGAGTTTACCGACTGGGCGCTGGATTCTGCCCGTCAGAGCGGTGACACCGGCCTGGTGAAGAACACCGGCAGCTCCACCAAGGGCTGGCACATCATGTACTATGTGGCCGGCGGCGAGGAGGTCTGGAAGACCGATGCCCGCACCGCCCTGAGCACTGAAGCGACCAACGCCTGGCTGGATCAGCTGGTGGAGGAGCTGGGTGTGGAGCGTCTGGCCGGCCTGGACAATGTGAAGTAAGCAAAACCCCATAAAAACCAACGGAGCGAACCGCAACTGCGGTTCGCTCCGTTTTTTGTGCAATAGGGATGGGTCAGGGCTGCTTCATGGTCAGGCTGATGCGGTGTTTCGTTTCGTCCACCTCCAGCACCCAGACGGTGACCACATCACCCACACTGAGTACCTGGGACGGGTGCTTGAGAAAGCGGTCGCAGATCTGGCTGATGTGTACCAGCCCGTCCTGATGTACGCCGATGTCCACAAAGGCGCCAAAGTCGATGACATTGCGTACCGTACCCTTGAGCTCCATGCCCGGCTTGAGATCCTTCAGCTCCAGCACATCGGTACGCAGGATGGGGGGCGGCAGCTCGTCGCGGGGGTCGCGGCCGGGCTTGGTCAGCTCCTTGATGATGTCCGTCAGAGTGGGCACGCCCACGCCGCATTGGGCGGCCAGCGTATCCAGACCGATACCGCGCGCTTTGTCCTCCAGTTCGGTCAATTCACCCGAATTCACATCCGAAAGGGCATACCCGCACAAATCCAGCAGCTGTTGGGCGGCGGCATAACTTTCCGGATGGACGCCGGTATTGTCCAGCACCGACTTGCTTTCGGGTACGCGCAAAAAGCCCGCGCACTGCTCAAAGGCCTTGGGGCCGAGCTTGGGCACTTTGAGTACCTGTTTACGGGCGGTGAAGCTGCCGTTTTCTTCCCGGTATTTTACAATGTTTTTGGCAGTAGCGGCGTTCAGACCGGATACCCGGGCCAGCAGGGGAGCGGACGCGGTGTTCAAGTCCACGCCCACGGCGTTGACGCAGTCCTCCACTACGCCGTCCAGCGTCTGGCTCAGCCGCGCCTGGGGCATATCGTGCTGATACTGCCCCACGCCGATGGCCTGGGGGTCGATTTTCACCAGCTCGGCCAGGGGATCCTGCAGCCGCCGGGCGATGGATACCGCCGAGCGCAGGTTTACATCATACTCCGGGAACTCCTCGGCGGCCAGCTTGCTGGCCGAGTAGACGGAAGCGCCTGCCTCGTTGACCATGGCGTAGCTGACACCTCCGCCCACCCGGGCGATCAGCTCCACCGCCATCTGCTCGGTTTCCCGGCTGGCGGTGCCGTTGCCAATGGCCAGATGGGCGACGGCGTGTTTGGCGATCATGGCGGAAAGCGTGGCGATGGCCTCCTGCTTCTGGCGCTGGCCATGGGTGGGGTAGACCACCGCCGTGTCCAGCACCTTGCCCGTGCCGTCCACCACGGCCACCTTGCAGCCCATGCGGTAACCGGGGTCAAGCCCCATGGTTACCTTGCCCTTGACCGGGGGCTGCATGAGCAGCGGACGCAGATTCAGCGCGAAGTTGTGGATGGCACCTTCGGCGGCCTGTTCGGTCAGGCCGGAGCGCATCTCCCGCTCCAGCGAGGGCTGGAGCAGCCGGTCATAAGCGTCGTCTGCTGCAATTCGCACCTGCTCCATAGCGGCGGTGCCGGGAACCACAGACCGGCGTACCGTGATGCGGGCGGTGTCCGCGTCCAGCTCCACGCCGGCCTTGAGAAAGCCCTCGTTCTCGCCCCGGTTGATGGCCAGCACCTGATGGCCCTGTACCTTGGACAGGGGGGCGGAGAAATCGTAGTACAGCCGATACACGCTGTCCTCCCCGTCCTTTTTCGCCGCGCGGGACACCAGCGCGCCCCGACGCAGGAACAGCTCCTTGAGCTGGCGGCGCACATCGGCATCGTCGGAGATCACCTCGGCAATGATGTCCCGGGCGCCCTGCATGGCGTCCTCCACGCTTTCTACGCCCTTGTCCGGGTCTACGAAGTCCCGGGCAGCCCCCTCCGGGTCGGGGCAGGGAGCGTCCTTGGAAAGATAGAGCAGCGCCAGCGGCTCCAATCCCTTCTCCTTGGCCATGGTGGCACGGGTGCGCCGCTTTTGCTTGTAGGGGCGGTACAGATCCTCCACCTCGGCCAGGGCGACCGCGGCGTCGATGGCGGCGGCAAGCGCATCGGTGAGCTTGTCCTGATTTTCGATGGAAGTCTTGACCTCCTGCTTGCGCTGGGCCAGATTACGCAGGTACTGCAGCCG
>JAGBTC010000023.1 GCA_017631545.1 Oscillospiraceae bacterium | reverse complement strand
GGAAGCGGTGCAGCCTCACCAGGTCCCAGGCGTTGCAGGTCTGGCCGCTTGCGGGGTCGGTGCCGTGGTGGCTGTATGTGAATTTATCGTCATACAGGACCACGCCGGCCGCCGTGGAGCCTTCGGTGTAGGTGTACCGGCCAGGGTCGTCGCAGGGCTGGTATGCGGGAATAAATTCCGCTATAGCTTCCTGGATGGGGTAGTAGGCCCGGCAGAACGCGCCGACGATGCCGCCCTTCTCCAGTGGGTCGCCCTGTTTGGCACCGCTGCGCTGCACCACCTCAGCCTGCCGGCTGCTCATTGGCCAGCTTGACACGTCGGCCCAGTTGTGGTAGGTGGCCAGGACCTCATCGGGATCCAGAAGCTGCGCGTCCAGGTGCTTGAAATAATATTCACCGTCCTGGCTGCAGCTTGGCCAGTACATGACGCGCTGCGGCTGGTAGCTGGTGTCGTCGAACTTGTCAATGCCCAGCATGAACGCTACCCGGCGGCCGATGGCCTGGTACTCATCCGGGGAGACGTCCCGGGCCAGAGGCACCACCAGCCGCAGGCGGGGTTTCTCCGGGGTGTGCTTGTGGGTGGAATAGACTGCCGCCGCCTTGCCGTACAGCAGCAGCCAGTCGCTCCACAGGTCGTCGTCCGCGAAGTCGGCGTCCAGGCAGAGGACTGAGCGGTGCCGGATGTCGGACCGGCTACCGTGGTTGGCGTAGCCTCCCACAAAACCGCCCACGTCCTTGATCTCTGCTTGGCGGCTGCGGGGCATGGCCCGGTACTCCGCCACCGTCTCCGGTGTACGGGTCACCGCGGCCAGGCGGTCCAGCAGCTCCGACCATTGCATAGGTTTATTTTTCCATTTCTTGGTTTTTCGGCTATTTCCCAGGGCGATATCCAGCGCCTTGTCGTTTTGGATGTTCACGGGCTTCGCCCCTCCTTTGTTAGTCCTTCATATAAAATTTGGTTTCGTAGCCATCGCCGCGCAGCAGCAGGCCGGGGGCCCAGTCAATAGGCTGGCCCATGATAGCCGCCGCGTCCTGCCAGCGGGATCCGTCCGGCGCCTCGATGACTACCTCGTCATGCACATGAAAAACGATGTTATACCCGGCAGCCTCCAGCCGGACCATGGCCACGGCCAGACAGTCACGGGCCACCGCTTGCACGATGTTCTCCACCAGTTTGCCGCCCCAGGTCTCGGTCCTTTCCCATTTCCGGGTGGTCTGGTTTTGGCCCATGAAGATGACGGAGGGCCGGCCCTTGTGGTCCTCGATCCGGGCGCCCCAGTAGGTGAGGATCCGCCCAGAGGGCAGCAGGCACCGCAGCCCGTCAGCGTCCCGGCGGTATTTCACGCCGCAGGGGACGGTGAAGGTCCGGCCGGGGTTGGCCAGGGCGTTCTTGGCTGCCCGCTCCACGTCACCCCACAGCTTCGGGATGGTCGGGGACGCCGCCCGCCATTGGGTGACGATGTCCTGCATCTCCTCCTCAGTCAGGCCCATTTTATCGGCGCCGAAGGCTTTCAGGGCAGCCACGCCGCCACCATAGCCACATGCCAGCTCCGCGACTTTGCCCTTCTGCCGTAGGTGTCCATTTACGCCGTGTTTGACCACCGGCACTTTGAACATTTGGGATGCTGAGCTGCAGTAGATGTCACCGCC
This sequence comes from Oscillospiraceae bacterium, assembly GCA_017631545.1. Classification (GTDB taxonomy): domain Bacteria; phylum Bacillota; class Clostridia; order Oscillospirales; family Oscillospiraceae; genus Lawsonibacter. The sequence continues at coordinate 3,758 of JAGBTC010000023.1, read as the reverse complement.
CTCAGCGAACACGTCCAGGCGCCATTTTTCTCCGGCCAGGTAGGCGATGACCCGGGCCTCAATGGCGGCGTAGTCGCTCACCAGGAAGGTGTGGCCGTCCTTGGCGATGAACGCCGTCCGGATCAGCTGACTGAGCACGTCCGGCACACTGTCGTACAGCAGCTCCAGGGTGTCCAGATCCTTGGCCCTTACGATCTCGCGGACCGTGCCGATGCCGTCCAGATGGTTCTGCGGTAAATTTTGAAGTTGAACGAGTCGACCTGCCCATCTTCCAGTGCGGCCGGCGCCATAATATTGAGTCAGACCGCGGACCCGGCTGTCAGCGCCTGCAGCGTTCACCATTGCCTCGTATTTCTTGGTGGAGGTCTTGCCCAGCAGGCTGCGCAGCTCCAGCACCCGGCGCGTCGTGGGGTCCGTGGCCTTCTTTCTCAGGTCGGCCACGGTTTCCTTGTTCAGGCTTTCACAGAACACGCCGACCGTCTCCAGCCAGTCTTTCAGCTGGGCGACGCTGTTGGGGTTGTCCAGGCCGGTCAGCTGGGTCATCTCCTCCAGGTGCTCAGTCTTGAAGGCGTCGTCCACGTCGATGGCCGCCCGGGCCAGATCCAGGTCCACCAGTACGCCCCGCTCATTGATGCGGGCGTCCAGGGCCCAGACCTGCCGCTCCAGGGCCGTCACCGGGTAGCGGCTCAGCTTCTTGAAGATGAGGCGCATGGTCTCCACGTCCCGGGCAGCGTAGGCCTTGAAGCGTTCCCACTTCTCCGGGGCGTGGGGCGGCAGGTTCCGCGTCCGGCCGCCGTTGGCGATGGTAGGCTTGCAGGGCTTACAGAAATAATTTATGAGCGCGGTACCTTCCTTGAGTTTCTGCTGCTCCAGCTGCAGGGCGTCGCCCGCAGCCTCCAGACTCATGGGCAGGCCGTTATAGGCGGCCAGGATCATGGTGTCCACCCACTCCTCCGGGGGCTGATAAAAGCCGAAGGCCCGGTGGTAGGCGGCCCGTTCAAATGCTGAGTTGTGGGCCACCTTGATGGTATCGGGATCCTGCAGGCCGGCGATGATGTCCGGCAGCTCCTCCCGGTCAGCCGGGTCGGTCAGATCCAGCACCCGGACCGGGTCATCGTTCCAGGCGAAGGGCAGCAGAAGGACCTCGAAGTCCGGGGCGCTCATATATTTGAAGGCCCCGGCCTTCTTTATGTCTTCGCTGCTAAAAGTTTCTGTATCCAGGAATAAAACGCGCTTCATGCACTCACCTCCGCGTACTTCCAGCGAAGGCCTCCGGCCCGGTTCCGTTTCCCTTGACAGCATTTAATAATATTTTGGTTATAGCTGCCGACGGACCTGGCCGCCTCTGCTGCGGAGCTGTAGACCTTCCCGGTGTCCAGACAGACGACCGCGCGCTTCGCAATGGTTGACTCATTACGGAGCACATAGGCGCTATGCAGGGCGTTCTCCCGGTTGGTGCACCACTCCAGATTGGCCGCACGGTTGTCGGTCTTGATACCGTTTTTATGGTTGACCTGCGGCAGGCCCGCCGGGTTTTCGATAAATGTCAGCGCTACCAGGCGGTGAACCAGGTGCTTGACTTTTTTACCGTTTCCGCAGAGGGTGACGCATGGGTACCCGTGACTACCGACCCAGGGCCGCAGTACACGGAGGGTGGGGCGATACCTCACCCTGCCCGTGTCGCTTACTTGATATTTGCCTTCGTAGCCCGGGACGTCACGCCATGAAGTCATCCGCGTCACCGTCTGCGAAGCCGTCATTGAAGTCGTCAGCGCTGCCCACAGTGCCAAAGGGTTCGCCCTCATGCAGTTTCTGGATAGCCAGCAGGCCGGCGGAGACGCCCTTCTTGCCGTTCTGGCTGTAGCCGTAGAAATTGATAGACGCACGGCCGAAGCAGCCGGAGTAGACCTCAGCGGGGTCGGTGATAGGGTTGCCCATGTTGTCCACGATGACGGGCTTCTGCTTGCTGCTCACGGTGATGACGTAGCAGCCCTTGCACTCGGGGCCGTAGGGCTCACCGCTGTCACGCAGGCCGTCGCCGTCGTGCAGGGTGTGGTTGAACTTCTGGGGCAGGGCGTTGGCGCCGTTGCGCTTGCAGAAATTCTCACGGGCCTCAGCCATGGCCGCCTGGATCTTGCCCTTGGTCTGGGTGTCGGCCTTGGGGATCAGCAGGGTGACGCTGTACTTGGGGTCGCCACCGCCCTGGGGTTCCTTGGGCTCGAAAATACTCACATAGGAAAAACGTACTTTGCCAGTTACTACCTTAGTTGCCATAGTTGAAAAACTCCTTTTAATTAAAATTTGATTTATTTATTTGAAAAATCGCGGGAATAATTAAAATTTTCCGCGTATTTTCTTACTTAGTGGTGACGCACTCCACGACCTCGACCTTGTGGCCCAGGGCCTTGCCGATTTCCTCCACGGTCATGCGCTTCGTGTCGTCACGCTGCCACAGCAGCTTGCGGACTTCGGTGTTGGTGGTGAACGCGTTGTCCACATGGCAGGCGTAGGGGATCCGGTCCCAGACCTTCACGATGTCAGTGGGCTCGGTGCCTTCTCTTTTGCGGGTCAGGCCGTCAATGTAGTCAGCCAGCCGCAGGACCGGGCGGCGGTAGGTTGCCACCGTGCCCAGCACTCTGGCAGGTTCGCCCACCAGCAGCAGGCCCTCACCGCTAGGCACCACCAGCCGCTTGGAGCCTTCGCGCAGCTCCACCACCATGCCGGCGTACATACTGGATTTCTTGAACAGACCGGGCACAGGTTCGCCGGCCTTCACGACCTTGACCTTGTAGCCCAGGGCCTTCTCGATTTCGGTGAGGGTCATGCGCTTCGTGTCGTCACGCTGCCACAGCCGCTCACGGCCTTCGGTGGTGTTGTCCATCAGGCGCATGGGAGACGCGTGGCCCCAGACCTCGTCGATGCGGTAGGTGTTGGCGTGGATCAGGTCGCTGCCAAAACCAGCCAGAGGCACCCAGTCCTTGCCGGGGTTGCAGCCGGCCAGGTCGCCATCTTTGGTCTGGATGGCGTCGAAGATGGCCAGAGGAAGGGGCAGGCCGCGCCGGCAGGGGATGACCGTCATGTTGAACACGCGGCCCTCTTTCAGCTGGGTGCAGCGCAGCAGGTAGCCCGCCTTGATGTCGGATAACTTAAACATTGTTTACCTCCTATTTTTCAAAATCTTTCACCGCCTCAGCCACTCGGTCATAGGCGGGGCGCTTGTCAGTCTCCGGGGCGATGGTAGGCGCGCCGGGTGCGCGGTCGGTCAGCTGCTCCAGCAGCTCCGCCGCCTTCTTCTTGCCCAGGGCCTTGTCCATGCCGGCAGGGCTGAGCAGCTTGGTCTCGGTGACGTCCTCCCGGCTGTAGCCTGCAGCCTCCAGGGCGGTCAGGACCTGCAGCTCATCGGTCCACTTACGGTTGCCGGGCTTACCGGCCACCACCTTGAAGCCGGGGACCTGCTCACCGTTGAGCATGGTGGTCAATGCCTGGTCCCTCACGCGCTTGAGCCACAGGGAGACCAGGGGCTCCATGGCCAGGACCTCAGCCACCTCATGGGGGGCCAGGACAGGCACCCGGACCTTGAGGCCGTGGGTCTCCACATATTCGCTGCAGATCTTGGTCAGCGTCCGGCAGCGGCCAGCGTGGGGGCAGAACTTACACCAGGCGCCGGCGTTGTACTTGCCCTTGCCCTTGGCAGCCTGCTCAGCCACCGGCTTGATGCTGTCACCCCAGGCCAGCAGGTCGTCCGCAGTCAGTTCGGC
>JAGBTC010000250.1 GCA_017631545.1 Oscillospiraceae bacterium | reverse complement strand
GGACGCGGTGGAGATGAAACGGATCTACCGGCAATTTCTGGAGGGATGATATGAAACGGGTATTTGTTTGTTTGACGCTGCTGTGCTGCTTGTTTTTGACCGCGTGCGGACGCAGTGCGCCCAAAGAACCCTTTGAGGGCTATTACAACGGCAGCACCTATGTGGTGGACGAGGCCGACGGCACCGTCACCATGGACGGAAACACCTATACCTACACCCTGAGCGTTACCCCCGGGCAGAGCGCCCGGCTGAAGCTGACCTATCCCGACGGCACATGGAGCAGCCGCTCCGGCCGTGTGGGAGCGCGGGGCGTAGTGTATATTACCGGAACGGACAGCACTGGGTTTGAACATGGCCGCTATCTCTCCTGCGATGCCCTGTGGCACGCGCTGGATGTGGATGAGCGGATCGAGGGAAACAGCGGGGGCGCAGGCTATATGCTGCTGGGCGTGGTGCTGGTGGGGCTGGGCGTGTTCCAGTTCGTCTCGCCCGAGACCATGTGGAAGTTCAACTGGGGCTGGCGCTACAAAAATGCCGAGCCTTCCGACCTTGCCCTGAATATGGGTATGCTCAGCGGCGCGCTGAGCGTGGTGCTGGGCATCATTTTGTTCTTCGCCGGAGGATTTGGCAGATGAATCACATCAAACAAATCGCAGCCAAGCTGGACGAGTACGCGCTGGACGCCATGCTGGTCACCAGCGAGACGGGGGAACGGTACGCCGTGGACTTTCACGGAGAGGGGCTTGCCCTCATCAGCAAGACCGACTGCTGGTACTTCACCGACTCCCGTTATATCGAGGCGGCGCAAAAGCAGATCACCGGCGCGCAGATCGCGTGCGTGGGCGGCGGACGCAGCCACCGCGACCTTGCCGCCCAAGTTGTTCGGGAGCATGGGCTGGAACGGGTGGGCTTTGAGAGCGACTGCATGAGTGTGGACGCGCTGGAGCGGTATCAGCAGGGGCTGGACTGCGCCCTGATCGCCGCGCCCGGGCTTATTACCGGTCTGCGCGGCGCCAAGGACGAGCAGGAGCTTGCGCGTATGAAACGGGCGCAGGAGATCACAGACAAAGCCTTTTCCAACATTCTGGAGGTGATCCGTCCCGGCATGACCGAACGGGAGGTAGCCGCCCGACTGGTGTACGACATGATGTGTCTTGGGGCGGAAAAGGCCTCCTTTGACCCCATCGCGGCAGCAGGTGCCAACGGCTCTATGCCCCACGCAGTGCCCGGGAACACGGTCATTGAGAACGGGATGTTCCTTACCATGGATTTTGGGTGCGTGTATGAGGGCTACTGTTCGGACATGACGCGCACCGTGGCGGTGGGACAGCCCACGGAAGAGATGCGCCGGGTGTATGACACGGTGCTGCAGGCGCAGCTGGCCGGTCTTGCCGCCGCCCGGGCCGGGGTGACCGGCCGTGAGGTAGATCAAGCCGCCCGTTCGGTCATCGAGCAGGCAGGCTACGGGGCGTATTTCGGCCATAGTCTGGGGCACTCCCTTGGGCTGGCGGTACACGAAAGCCCCAATTTCTCCCCCTCGGAGCAGCGCGTGATGCCGGTGGGCGCGGTGGTGTCCTGCGAGCCGGGCATCTACCTGCCCGGGCGCTTCGGCGTGCGTATCGAGGATGTGGTCGTTCTTACCCAAACCGGGTGCGAGATCCTCACCGCTTCCCCCAAGCAACTGATTATTTTGTAAAAAAGACGCAAAAAAACACACCGGAAACGAAACAAAGCCCTTGCCAAAGCGGAGGAAATAGGGTACAATAGAGCAGATTTTATAAAACTTTCAGGAGGATGATTCCTATGGCAATGATTTCCGCCAGCGATTTCCGTAACGGCGTGACCTTCGAGATGGACGGCAAGGTCATGCAGGTCGTCGAGTTCCAGCACGTGAAGCCCGGTAAGGGTGCCGCCTTCGTGCGTACCAAGATGAAGAACATCATCACCGGCGGCGTGACCGAAACTTCTTTCAACCCCACCGCCAAGTTCGAGCAGGCCTTCGTGGAGCGCAAGGAGATGCAGTACAGCTACAACGACGGTGATCTGTACTACTTCATGGACATGGAGAGCTTTGATATGCTGCCCATCGGCAAGGATCTGCTGGGCGATGCCTTCCGCTTCGTCAAGGAGGAGGAGATGTGCAAGGTCATGTCCTACAAGGGCAGCGTGTTCGGCGTTGAGGCCCCCAACTTTGTGGAGCTGGTCGTCACCGAGACCGAGCCCGGCTTTGCCGGCAACACTGCCACCAATGTGACCAAGCCTGCCACCCTGGAGACCGGCGCCGAGATCAAGGTGCCCCTGTTCATCAGCGAGGGCGAAAAGATCAAGATCGACACCCGCACCGGCGAGTATCTGGAGCGCGTGAAGGGCTAATTTAAGCGTCTGCGCCCCATTAAACAATGGGGCCCCCACAAAACTTTAGTTTTGTGGGGAGAGGAGGAGCAAGGAAGCGGGTGTAGTTTTCACCGACAGGTGGAAACGAAGCATAGCGAACTTTGCGACGACGAGAAGGAGGACACCAACATGACGATTTCCGAAAAGGTTGCGTACCTGAAGGGTCTGGCCGAAGGGCTGGAACTGGATGTGGAAAAGTCCAAGGAGGGCAAGCTCATCTCCGTGATGATCGGCATTCTGGAGGAGCTGGCCATGACCGTGGAAGATCTGGAGGAGAACGCGCTGGATCTGGGCGAGGAGATCGATGTCCTGTCCGACGATCTGGCCGATGTGGAGGCCGTGATCTTCGACGATGAGGACATGGACGAGGACTTTGAGGACGAGTGCTTCGAGGTCACCTGCCCCAATTGCGAAGAGCCTTTGACCATTGACGATGAGGCCCTGGCCGAGGGCATGATCCAGTGCCCCAACTGCGAGCAGAATTTTTCTCTGGACCTGAGCAGCGACATCTGCACCGAGGACGAATAAGCACCAAAACAAAAACCGGTCTGCCATTGGCAGACCGGTTTTTTATGGATCGAGTTAACATAATTACAGAATGGGCACGCCGGACTGGGCGCACAGCGCCAGCGTCTGCTCGTCCCACAGGGATACCTGCACCTCGCCGATGTGAGCCTTGCCCAGCAGCAGCATGGACACCCGGGACTGGCCGATGCCGCCGCCTATGGTCAGGGGCAGCTCGCCGCTCAGGAGCATCTTGTGGAAGGGGAGCGTCCGCCGCTCGTCACAGCCGGCCAGGGTCAGCTGGCGGTCCAGAGATTCGGGGCTGACCCGGATGCCCATGGAGGACAGCTCCAGCGCCTGTTCATTCACGCTGTCCCACACCAGCAGGTCGCCGTTGAGCGCCCAGTCGTCATAGTCGGGGGCGCGTCCGTCATGGGGCTTGCCCGAGCGCAGTTTTGCGCCGATACCGATGATGAACACCACGCCTTTTTCCTTGACGATGGCG
>JAGBTC010000249.1 GCA_017631545.1 Oscillospiraceae bacterium | reverse complement strand
CCGCCTTTCCCCAATACCACTTCAGCCTCAGCCACAGCGGCTCCTGCGCCCTGTGCGCGGTGGACGAAACTCCCGTGGGCGCGGATATAGAGGTGCTTCGTCCCCACCACCCCAAGCTGGCCGAACGCATCTGCTCCCCGGAGCAGATGGATTGGCTGGACAAACAGCCCGACCGGGCACGCGCCCTGCTTCAGCTTTGGACGGCCAAGGAAAGCCGGGTCAAGTATACCGGAAGCGGACTGACAGTGCCCCTGCGCTCCATCGCCGTTCCCCTCCCCCCTGCCGGCGAGCAGGACGGATGTGTCTTTTTCTTCGCCCAGAGCGAGCGCTGGCAGCTTTGTGCCTGCGGACACAGCACACCGAATGGGGTGCAAATCCTCACCCGGGAGGAAATTTTTGCATAAAACTTGACACCGAAAGCGGAGAATGATAATATACTGTTCAATGAAGCGCAGTGAACGGAAAAGTAACCGCTCCACCGGCCAACAGAGAGGGCGCGCCACCGACTGAAAGCGGGCCTTGGCAGGAAGCGGCGAAGTGCGTCCGGGAGCGCGGCGGGTAATGCCGCCCGGCTTGGCCCCGATATCGGCTATGAAGTGATAAATGAGAGTGGAACCGCGAGCGATCGCCTCTTATGCCCATGTGGGCGTAGGAGGTTATTTATTTTCCCCTCATTTGCCGCAAAATAAGGAGCAGACTATGTTTAAGTCCCTCAACGAGACCCTGAGCGCTTATCAAAAGCGCGACCCTGCCGCCCGCTCCAAACTGGAAATTTTCCTACTCTATCCGGGCGTACACGCCATCATCAATCACCGCATTGCCCACTTCTTCCACCGCCATAAGATGCGCTTTCTTGCCCGTGTGGTTTCTCAATGGAGCCGGCTCTGGACGGGCATCGAGATCCACCCCGGCGCGAAGATCGGCCGGCGGCTGGTCATTGACCACGGCATGGGCATCGTCATCGGCGAGACCGCTGAAATCGGGGACGACTGCCTGCTCTACCACGGGGTCACCCTGGGCGGCACCGGCAAGGATCAGGGCAAGCGCCACCCCACCATCGGCAACAATGTGCTGGTGTCCACGGGAGCAAAGGTGCTGGGCCCCTTCAAGGTGGGTGACAACGCCCGCATTGCCGCCAACGCCGTGGTTCTGTCCGAAGTGCCGGACAATTCTACCGCCGTGGGTATTCCTGCCCAGATCGTCCGTATCGACGGCCGTTCCACCCACTACGCCGACGAGGTGGATCAGACCAGCGTCAACAACCCCACCCTCGACAAGCTGGCCGCGCTGGCACAGCGCATTGAGGAGCTGGAACAGAAGATACAGGAAAAGGAGAACTGACCTATGTATTTATACAATTCTGCCACCCACAAGAAGGAAGAATTCCAGACCCACACCCCCGGCCGGGTGGAGATGTACACCTGCGGCCCCACGGTATATCACTTTGCCCACATCGGCAACCTGCGCTCCTACATCATGGAGGATGTGCTGGAAAAATTCCTGCGCTACGAGGGCTATGATGTCAACCGCGTGATGAACATCACCGATGTGGGACATCTGGCCAGTGACGCCGACACCGGCGAGGATAAGATGCTCAAAGGCGCCAAGCGCGAGAACAAGTCGGTAATGGAGATCGCCAAGTTCTACACCGACGCCTTTTTCGCCGACTGCGAGAAGCTGAACATCAAGGTTCCCGAGGTGGTTCAGCCTGCCACCGGCCTCATTGACGAGTTCATCACCACCGTGCAGGGCCTGCTGGACAAGGGCTTTGCCTATTTCGCCGGCGGCAATGTGTACTTTGACACCTCCAAGCTGGACAGCTACCAT
>JAGBTC010000248.1 GCA_017631545.1 Oscillospiraceae bacterium | reverse complement strand
CCGCTGAGCGGCCTCCCGGGGCAGGTTCATGGCCAGATACCAGCGGTTGTCGGTGATCAGCTTGCCCAGCGCGTCAGCGTCCGTGTCCGCCGGCCGCGCCAGCAGCTCGTCCAGCTGCTGCACGCTCAGGGAAAATACGCTTTGGGGGTCTGCCAGCGTTTCAAAGCCATCCACCTGGGCGGAATAGACACCGGAGGTTCCGGCATACACCCGGGTGGTCTCCTGCTCGTCGCGGCTTTTCAGCGCACTCAGCTCGGCATTCAGGGCGGCCAGCCGACTTGCGTCCACCCCCTGCCCGTACACATAGTCCCGGTGGAGCACCGCCCGTTTCAGATCCAGCACCCGATCCTCCAGCCGCCCGAAGTCTCCGGCGGCGGTGTCCGAGCGCAGCAGGGCCGCACAGCGGACGACCTCCTGCTCCAGCTCACCGCTGCCTGCACTCTGGTCGCCCCGGGTGGTGGCATACTCCAGCAGCTCCGCCTCCATAGACAGGCTGCGGATGCGCTCCTTGCGCTCCAGCGCGGCGCTGTCCCGGTAGACCATGGCCACGGTCTGGCCTGCGCCCACCCGTTCGCCCTCGCCGGGCACCACATCCACGATGCCACTGCGTCCGGACAGCACCTGCTCCCGGCGCACCAGCAGCGCGTCGGTCTCCACGCTGTCATTGACCGTGTAGCTGTACGCCACAGCGGTGGTCAGCGGGTCGGACATCCCTCGCCACACGCTCACGCCGCAATAAACGACCAGCGTGATGGCAACGAGGATCATAACGATCCTTGCGATGGCGTTTTCTCCCTTCATGCGGACACTCTCTTTCTTTTCTCCGGCCGCTTACTCCTCCTGCTCCAGCGGCACCGGCCGCTCGGGAACGATGGTGGAAATGGCGTGCTTGTAAATAACCTGTTGCTTGCCGTCAGACATAAGTACCACCGTAAACGGGTCAAAGCCGGACACCTGCCCCCGCATCTGGAAGCCGTTCATTAAAAACACGGTGACCTGCCGCCGCTCCCGGCGCAGCTGGGTAAGGAACATTTCCTGAAGATTGTTGGTTTTCTGCATGATGATGCACTCCTTTTTTCTTTCTGGCGGTCACCCGCCAAGTGCATCATATACCATTTTCTTCCAATTTTTCTGTCGAATAGTGGAGGCAATCCATAAAATCCGGCTGTGCGCTCCAGCGATACCAGTTGGCGGCGGGATTTCTTCCAAACCAGGTCAGCTGCCGCTTGGCGTACTGGCGGGAGCGCAGTTTGATTTCCTCCGCCGCCGCGCGCACGTCGCCGTCCCCGCGCAGGGCGGACACCATCTCCTTGTAGCCGATGGCCTGCATGGCGGTGCATTTGTCCGGGACACCCCGCAGCAAAAGCCCCTGCACCTCGTCCACAAGGCCGGCGGCCATCATCTCGTCCACCCGGGCGTCAATGCGCGCCCACATATCCTCCCGCCGCTCAAAGGCAAGGGCAAGGGTGGTGGCCTCATACCGGGGCGGAATACTCTGGGTTTCCAGATTGTGCTGGGAAATCGTCTTGCCCGTGGAGTGAAACACCTCCAGCGCCCGGATGATGCGCTTGGCATCGTTGGGGTGCAGCCGTCCGGCGGTCTCCGGGTCGATTTTACTCAGCTGCGCCAGCATCTCCTCGCCGCCCTTTTGGTCAAACTCCGCTTCCAGCTGGGAGCGCAACTCGCTGTCCGGGTCAAAGGGGGCGAAGTCCCGTCCGGACACCAGCGAGTCGATATAAAGCCCCGTTCCTCCGGCCACGATGGGCAGCTTGCCCCGGGCGAGGATATCGTCCACGCAGGTGCGTGCCTGCTCCACATATCGGGCCACGGAGAAATCCTCCTCCGGGTCGGCCACATCCAGCATATGGTGGGCCACGCCCCGCATTTCTTCGGGCGTGGGCTTGGCGGTGCCGATGTCCATGGTGCGGTAAATCTGCATGGAGTCGGCCGACACCACCTCTCCCCCGCGCGCAAGGGCCAGCTCCACCGCCAGCCGGGTCTTACCTGACGCCGTGGGGCCGCATATGACAACGATTTTGGGGGGCATGGAGTCACCGCCTCTCGATGGAGATATGAGATACGAGATAGTTACACTCGCTTGAACTGCTTTTCCAAATCCTTTCGGGTCAGCTCGATGGCCACCGGGCGGCCGTGGGGGCAGTACTTCACGCTGCCGTCCATCACCGCCGCAGCCACCCGCTCCAGCTCCTGCGCCCCGCTTTTCCAGCCGCCCTTGATGGCGGCCTTGCAGGCCATGGTGTGCAGCAATTCGTCCCGGGCAGCGCCGGGGTCAGCCGTTCCGGTGGTCAGCAGCCGGCCGGCGATTTCGGTCAGGGTGTTGGCAATGTCCCCCGTGTCCACATCAAAGGGGGCCTGCCGCACGATGAGGGCGGCTGTGCCGAACTCCTCCACCCCAAAGCCAAAGTCGGCCAGCAGGGGCAGGTTGTCCACCAGCGCCGCGCGCTCCCGGGCGTCGGGGGTAAAGGTGACAGGGGCGAGCAGCTGCTGTACCATAGGCTCATAGCCCTGGGCCTTCATGCGGTCGAAATTCATCCGCTCATGGGCGGCGTGCTTGTCGATGAGCAGCACCTTCTCCCCCTGTTCCACCAGAATGTAGGTGTTGAACAGCTCGCCGGCGATTTTCCAGCTCTCCCGTTCCGGCACCGCCACTTTCTCCGCGGCCGGAGTGGGCGCAGGAGTGGGAGTGGGAACAGGCGCAGGTTGAGGTGCCGGCTCTGCCTTGACGGCAGGGGGTTCTTCCCACTCCACCGCCACCGGCTTGGGGCTTCGGGTGGGGACAACGGGCT
>JAGBTC010000247.1 GCA_017631545.1 Oscillospiraceae bacterium | reverse complement strand
TAAGAACCTGCTTTACAATGGATAGCTTCTCTTCTTTGCTGCGTATAGTGTATTTCCTCGGCATATTTTCACCTCCCTTTCTGATTATAGCGCAAAAAGATGGTAGGCACTTTCGTGTCTACCATCTTTTTATCACTTCACCAAATGGGACGGCATTTTTCACTTCATATTCTTTTTGTAAATTAAATTCAAGCCCTTGAGCAGCAGGTCGCGCTCCAGCTTGATCTCGCGTCTGCACAGGGGGCAGACAAACTGCGCCATGCCGCCGGTGGCAACCACAGTGGTGGGATAGCCAAGCTCCTCCTCCACGCGCTGGATCATTCCGTCCAGCATAACGGCCGCGCCGTACATCACGCCGCTTCGCATACAGTCCACGGTGTTCTTGCCGATGACCTTCTTGGGTTTGTCCAGCTGAATACCGGGCAGCTGGGAGGCGCGGCTGGTCAGCGCCTCCAACGAGATGCGAACGCCCGGGATAATGCACCCACCCAGATACACATTGCCCTTGTCCACCACCTCGATGGTGGTGGCGGTGCCCAGATCCAGCAGGGTGAGGGGCGGCTCGTACTCCGCCAGCGCGGCCACCGCGATCACAATGCGGTCGCTGCCCACCTGCGAGGGGGTATCCACCTGAATGTTCAGTCCGGTTTTGATGCCGGGGCCCACCACGATGGGCGGCTTGCCCGTGACCTTCATGATGCCCGTATGCACCGAGTTGAACACCGGAGGCACCACCGAGGAGATGATGCAGTCACGCAGGTCGGACACCTTCACCCCGAACAGCTCCAGCATATTTTTGATCTCCACGGCGTACTGGTCAGAGGTCTTGACCCGTTCGGTGGCGATGCGAGCCTCAAAGACGATCTTATCGTCCTGAATGGCACCGATGACGATGTTGGTATTGCCGATATCAATAGCAAGCAGCATACATACCGCTCCTTTGGAAAGATTAGCGCCGGAACACCTTCAGCAGCGCCTTGGTAATGACGGTGACCAAAATCAGAGCCACGATGGCCTCCAGCACGCCGGTGCCGGTGACCACGCCCATCACAAAGTCATAAAACGCCTCCATGGCGATGTTCTTGGCGGCGGCGTATTCCGCCCGGAACAGGAACAGAATGCTGAACATCACCGCGATGGTGTTGGTCATCGACCCCACAAAGCCCACGATGGGCAGTGCGGCCAGATCGTTGACCTTCCACTTTTTCAGCGCGATCCACAGCCAGCCGGCCACCACGCCGATGAGGATACGGCAGCCCACGCTGACCCAAACCGCCTTCACCGCGCCCACAAGGCCGGTCTCGCTCAAAAACGGAGAAAAACACATGGACGTGGCCACGGGGGCGATGGTGTTGCTGATCATGGAGCAGATACCAAATACACCGCCCAGAATACCGCCGGCCAGCGGCCCCAGCAGAATCGCACCGATAATGACCGGAATGTGGGTGGTGGTAGCTTTAATGACGGGAGAGATTGGGATCAGCCCCAGCGGTGTGTTGGCCAGCAGTACCACGATGGCGGCCATCATGGCCACAGCGGCCATCCAGCGGGTGTCTTTCATTCTTT
>JAGBTC010000246.1 GCA_017631545.1 Oscillospiraceae bacterium | reverse complement strand
TCCTTGCTTTGGCCGCACTTGTCCTCCCCCACCCCCAGCAGGGTGAGTACGCGCAGGCTGTCGTGGGTGCCCAGGGCGTTCATGGCGGAATAGAAGGCGTAGGGGGGATAATTTTCCCGTAGGGTCTCCATGCGCTCCACAAAGTCCGAAGCGTCACCGCCGCGCAGCCAGTCCAGCACCGCCGTGCGGAAAGGATAATTCATCAGCCCGTCGCAATGGCCGCCCAGCAGATGCTTTCTTCGCACATCGTAGGCGATTTTGGTGGTGCCGTCCTCCCACACCTCGCCAATGACCACCGCCTCCGGCTTTTCCGCCCGGGCGGCGGCGTGGATACCGTGAACGAAATCGTCGGGCAGCTCGTCGGCCACATCCAGCCGCCAGCCGTCCGCCCCGGCACGCAGCCAGCGGCGCACCACGCTGTCCTTGCCGCCGAAGATGAAGTCCCGGTAGGAGGGGTCGTCCTCGTTGACGGCAGGCAGGGAGTAGATACCCCACCAGCTTTCGTACTTGTCCGGCCAGTGCTTGAACTGAAACCAGCTGCGGTAGGGCGAGTCCTCGCTCTGGCAGGCGCCGGGGTCGGGGTAAAAGCCGTCACCGTTGAAGTAGCGGCTGACATAGCCCGTGTGGTTGAACACCCCGTCCAGCATCAGGCGCATCCCCCGCTTGTGAAGCTGGTCGCACAGGGTCTTGAAGTCCTTGTTCGTCCCCAGCATGGGGTCGATGCGGCCGTAGTCCGCCGTGCCGTAGCGGTGGTTCTCCGCCGCCTCAAAGATGGGACACAGATAGACCGTCTCCACGCCCAGCGACGCGATATAGTCCAGCTTTTCCGTGATGCCGGCCAAATTGCCGCCGAAAAAGTCCCGGTTTCGCACCTCGCCCGTTTCGTCCGGGCGGTACTCCGGCTCCTCCTCCCAATCCATGTGGACGGTGCGTCCTCCCACCATGCCCGTGGGGTCGGGCACTCGGGTACGGAAGAAGCGGTCGGGGAAAATCTGGTAGCAGACCCCCTCCCCAAACCAGCCGGGCACGCGCTCGTTGCGGTCGTAGACGGTCAGCTGGTACTCGCCCAGCTCCTGCCGCCGTCCGTCCAGCCCCTCCAGCACGAAGGAGTACCACACCAGTCCCACATAGTCCCCGGTGTCCAGCACGGCGGAAAACTCGTCCACACCCAGCTGCGTCCCCTTCCACGGCATGGGGACAAGCACCTCCCGGCCGCTGTCCATCTCAAAACGGGCGGTCAGCCGGGCGTAGGAAAAGCCCCGTGTCCGCTCCGGACGCAGGGTGAGCCGCACCTTCGTTCCCGAAGGCACCGCGCCGTATGGCGTTTTATACCGGGTATCACGGGAGTTGTAGATTGGCTGGCTCATGGAGCGCTCCTTCAAGCGAAAGCGGAGCGGAGGCTTCCCTCCGCCCCGCCGATTTTCTGTGCGTCAGTGGTACTTGTATGTGCCGCCGCCGATGAATTCCCGCAGCAGCGCATCCCCTGCCACCAGCGCCGGGTCGATGGGCTCGAAGTGGTCAAAGGCGGCCACCAGCTCCATCATCTCGTCGTGCCGCTCGTTTTCCTCGGGCACGCCTTTGAGAATGGGGGCGGCAAAATTACGCATGACGGACACTTCGTAGGGCAGCGAGGAGTCGAAGATGATGTCCGCCCGGTTTTTGAAGGGGGAGATATACAACTTCTCTCCCCGGCGCACATTGGCCCACATATCCAGCGTCTGCCCCACATCGGTGCCCCGGAACTGGTAGTCCCGCACGGCGCGGCGGGTCAGGCGCATCCAGGTGCCCTTGAAGCGCAGCACCGCACCCTCGTTCACATTGGAGCGGGCGGATATGTACAGCTTGGTGGCCTCGCTGTGGCGGCCGGCGATGTCGTCATTCAGGGCGTGGATGCCCTCGAAGATGGCAATTTCGTTTTTGCCCAGCCGCAGGGGGATGCCGGCGGCGTCATTTCGCATCTGACGGGCAAACTCGAACTTGGGGATGATGACCTCTTCTCCGGCGGACAGGGCGGTGAAATGGGCATCCAGCAAGTCCATGTCCAGACACAGGGGGGATTCGTAGTCGATATCCCCCTCCGGCGTACGGGGAACGGTGCGCCGGTCAAGGGTCTTGAAGTAGTTGTCCATGGCCACGGCGTGGGAGTTGACCCCTCTGCGGCGCAGCTCCTCGGCGATCTTCAGCGCCGTGGTGGTCTTGCCCGAGCCGGAGGGGCCGGACAGCAGCACAATGGGGCTGCGCTCCAGATTGGACAAAATGCGGTCAGCCGCCAGCGATACCCGCTGGGCGTAGGCCTGATCGCACTCGGCCAAAAACTCCGTTACATCCGTGCGGATGCGTTTGTTGATCTCCTGCAGTTGGTATGCCATGGGGTCGACCTCCTTTGTCAGCGTGTCCACAGGGCGCGCTTCTGCTCCAGAATATGGGGCAGCTGCTCCATATATTCGTGGGGGAACTTGGGATTGGGGATGCGTTGGATTACGCCCGTTTCCCGATCCACCAGCTTGGTCACTCCGCCGCCGCCCAGAGACAGGACGCTGTGCAGCTCTTCCATCATGCAGATGTTATACATATTTTCCTTGCCCGGCTTGGCCCAGCCCACATTTTCCAGACTGCCCGACATATACTTCTGCCGATACAGGTAGTAGGGGCGGTAGCCTGCCGCGCGCAGGGCGGCGGCGCTGTAGGCCAGCATCCGCGCCACCTCGTCCCCGGAGGGAAGCGCACCCCCCTCCTCCATCAGGCGGGAGCCCTTTTTCAGAGCAAGGGTGTGTACGGTGATATTTTCCGGCGCCATGGCCAGCACCGCGTCCAGCGAGCGGCAAAAGCCTGCGTAGCTGTCCCGGGGCAGCCCGGCGATGAGATCCATGTTGATGCACTCAAAGCCCACGCTTCGGGCAAGGGCGTTGGCGGCGGCAATGTCGCCGGCGGTGTGCTTGCGGCCGATGGCCTCCAGCACGGGATCCTCCAGCGTCTGGGGATTGATGGAGATGCGCTCCACCCCATGCTTTTTCAGCACCAGCAGCTTGTCCCGGTCGATGGTGTCGGGCCGCCCGGCCTCCACGGTAAATTCCGTGCAGCGGGACAGGGGCAGACAGCGCTGCATCTGCTCCAGCAGCGTGTCCAGCTGATGGGCATCCAGCGTGGTGGGCGTGCCGCCCCCCACATAGACGGTGCGGATGTGCTTGCCGGCTGCGCGCAGCCCCTCGCCGGCACACTCCACCTCCTGCAGCAGCCCCTCCAAATACAAGGGGATCTGCTTCAAACTGCGTCCGGCGTCGGCGCTGACAAAGGAACAGTAGGCGCATCGGGTGGGACAGAAGGGGATGCCCACATACACGGACACCTCGTCTGCCTTCAGGGCACGATCCACCTGCAGACTTGCCCGGGCGCAGTCCATGGCAAGCTCCGCCTTGTCCGGGGAGACAAAGTATTCCTTCTCCAGCCGGGCACGGGCCTGAGCCTCGCTCTGCCCGGCCAGCATGGCCTTGGTGGGGATCTTCACCGGGCGCACCCCGGTCAGCGCACCCCACGGAGGGCACGCCCCCAGCGCCTGTGTCCCCACCCGGTAAAAGGCCAGCTTGAGCAGCTGCTGGCAGATGCGGTCCCGGGTCACCCCGTCCGTCAGGCGCTCACGCAGCCCCCGGCGGCACGCGGTATAACGCGCGCCCTTCCAGCGCAGACAGGCCGTGGCGGTGACCCACTTCGCCCCCACAGACAGGGACAGGGTCACCCCCTCCTGCTCCCCAAGCGGATGGCCGGGATACTCCGGCCGCTGGTCGGGAAACAGGGCGAGCAGCATCTGCTCGGCGGCGTATTTGTAGTCATGCCCGTGAAAGTACAGTTTCATGCGCTCACTTCCGGCCCATGGCCATTTTCATATAGTAGTTGGTCTTTCGCTCCTGCTCCAGCGTGGAGGAAACATCGTGGCCGGGCAGCACGCGAAAATCCCCCTCCAGCTGCCCAAGGCGCTTGAGGGAGGCCAGCATCTGGTCGGGGCTGCCGCCGCGCAGGTCGGTGCGTCCGCAGGAGCCGGCAAACAGGGTGTCCCCGGTGAACAGCACATCGTCCACGCGCAGCACCACGCTGCCCAGGGAGTGGCCGGGGGTGTTCATCACCTCGATGGTCAGTCCGCCCAGCGGCAGGGTGTCCCCCTCATCGTAGAGCAGCAGCTCATCCACCTGAGAGGCCAGAGGGAACAGCCGGCCGCCTGCCCCGTGGGAGTCGGCCTGATGGATATAAATTTCCGCCTCGGGCAGCGCCGCGTGCAGCTCGGGCACGGCGGTGGTGTGGTCGTAGTGGCCGTGGGTGAGCAGAATATACTTCACCTGCAGCCCCTGCGCGCGCACCTGCGCGAGAATGCGTTCGGCCTCGTCACCGGGGTCGATGACGGCGCACAGCTTGCTGGCCTCATCGGCCAGAATATAACAGTTGGTACCCAACTCACCTACAGGCAATACATGGATCTTCATAGATGCACCCCACTATCTCATATCTCGTAAAGTATGGTGACCGGCCCGTCATTGACACTGGCCACCTGCATATCCGCGCCGAACTGTCCGTGTTCCACCCGAAACCCCCGTTCCCGGCACTGCTGCATAAAGCGCTCGTACAGTGGGATGGCCAAGTCCGGCTTTGCCGCTCCGGAAAAGCCCGGACGGCGGCTGGAGGTGTCGGCATACAGGGTGAACTGGGACACCACCAGCAGCGCACCGCCAACCTGTTCCAGATTGCGGTTCATTTTTCCGTTCTCGTCCTCAAAGACCCGCAGATTGCAAATCTTCTCGGCCAGCTTGTCGCACACGGCCTCGGTGTCCTCCGGGCCAACGCCCAGCAGGACAAGATAGCCCCGGCCGATCTCACCCTCCACCGTACCGTCAATGGTGACGCTGGCGGAGGAAACTCTGGTCACAACAGCGCGCATGGACACGCCCTCCCTTTCTTGTTCAGTTGCCCGAGGCGCGGCTGACCTGATAGACCCCGGAAATCTGGTGCAGGCGGTTAATGACGCTGCTCAGCTCCTCCCGGTTCTTGACCTCCAGCACCACGCTGATGAGCGCGCCGCCCTCCGCCGTGGTGCGGGCCGCCAGGGCGGACACCTTCACCTTTGCGGTGGACAGGGCCATGGTCACATCCAGCGCCAGCCCGTCACGGTCCTTGGCCAGCAGCTCCAGCGCGGTCTGGTAGGCAGGCAGATTTTCCTCCAGCCACGCCACCCGTACCCAGCGGTCGGCCTCCTCCGGCTTTCGCTTGTCCGGGTCGGCGTTGGGGCAGTCCATCCGGTGGACAGACACGCCGTACCCCCGGGTGATAAAGCCCACCACCGGGTCGCCGGGGACGGGGGTGCAGCACTTGGCAAACTTGACCGTACAGTTGCCCAACCCCTCTACGATAATACCCGAATCGGAGTGCTTGTTGGAGCCGCGCAGATTTTGTACCGACACGCTCTGCCCCACCCCGGGAATGATCAGGCTCTCGGCGGTGCTCTTGCCCGACTGGTTCATCTTGGTCTCGTTCAGCCGGCCAAGGCGCAGCAGCTCGTCCTTGATGCGGGCCACCGTTTTGGATGCGGTGGTGCCGCCGTAGCCGATGGCGGCGTACAGTTCGTCCAGCGTGCCAAAGCGCACCTTACGCAGGATGAAGGGCAGCACCTCCTCCCCGGTAACGGCGGACACGGGGATCTTGGCATGCTTGAGTTCGTTTTCCAGCGCCGCGCGCCCCTGGGCAATGTTCTCCTCCCGGCGCTCCTTCTTGAACCACTGGCGGATCTTGTTGCGCGCCTCGTTGGACTTGCACAGGGCCAGCCAGTCCCGGCTGGGCCCCTTGGCGGATTTGGAGGTGAGCACCTCCACGATGTCGCCGTTGGACAGCTTGTGGTCATAGGGCACCATGCGTCCGTTGACCTTGGCACCCACCATGCTGTTGCCCACGGCGGAGTGGACGGAATAGGCAAAGTCAATGGGGGTGGCGCCGGAGGGCAGGCTCTTCACATCGCCCTTGGGGGAGAATACAAACACCTCGTCGGAGAACATATCCACCTTCATGGTGCTGAGAAACTCCTCCGCATCGGTGTCCTGCTGGCTCTCCAGCAGCTTGCGTACCCACTCAAAGTCCTGTTCGCTGCCCAGCTGGCGGTTGGCCATGCCCTGCTTGTATTTCCAGTGGGCGGCCACGCCGTACTCGGCGGTGTGGTGCATCTCCCAGGTGCGGATCTGCACCTCGAAGGGGATGCCCTCGTTTCCGATGACGGTGGTGTGCAAAGACTGGTACATATTGGGCTTGGGCGTGCCGATATAGTCCTTAAATCGGCCCAGCACGGGCTTGAACATATCGTGGATGCAGCCCAGCACATTATAGCACTCGGAGATGTCGTCCACGATGACCCGGAAGGCGTACAGGTCAAAGATCTCGTCCAGCGTCTTGCGCTGGGCGTACATCTTGCGGTAGATGGAGTACACATGCTTGACCCGGCCGTACACCTTGCAGCGGATGCCCTCCTGCTCCATGCGCTGGGCGATGCGCCGCTCGATGCCGCCCTTAAACTCCTCATGCAGAGCGGTACGGGCGGCCAGCTCGTCCTGGATCTCCTTGTAGCCTACGGGGTCGAGGTAACGCAGGGAGGTGTCCTCCAGCTCCCACTTGAGCTTCTGCATACCCAGACGGTGAGCGATGGGGGCATAGATCTCCATAGTCTCCAGCGACTTTTCCCGCTGCTTTTTGGCCGCCTGGTACTCCATGGTACGCATATTGTGCAGGCGGTCGCAGATCTTGATGAGGATCACCCGGATGTCCTGGGCCATGGCCATGAACATCTTTCGCAGATTTTCCATCTGTTCCTCTTCCTTGGACACATACTGCATCTTGGTCAGCTTGGTAACGCCCTCCACCAGCGCGGCCACCGGCTCGCCGAACTTTTTGGCGATCTCCTCATGGGTGGCGGCGGTGTCCTCGATGCAGTCGTGAAGCAGCGCGGCGATCACGCTGTCGGTGTCCAGCTCCAGATCGGCCACGATCTCCGCCACGGCAAGGGGATGGATGATATACGGCTCGCCGCTTTTTCGCAGCTGGCCGTGATGACAGGCGTCGGCAAAGGAAAAGGCAGTATACAGCTGCCGGGCGTCCAGGTTGGGGGTATAGGCCCGCACCCGGTCTTCCAGCGCTTGATATTTCTCTAAAATAGGATCCATACGATCACCTCATGTGAGATAGAAAGTGCGTGCCGCTTACAGCGGCAGCCGCGCCTGCTCTCGCAGGCGGAGCATGATGGGAGAGGCCTCCAGATCCACCTTGCCCTCCACGCTCACCAGCGTGATCCGCAGCCGGTCGCCGGCGCCGTCCAGCGTCAGCAGCCCCCGTTCGCACATCACATCCAGACATACCTGCACCTGCAGGCTCTGCTCCCGGCAATCCAGCTGTGCAGCCAGCTGACCCGGGGCGATCTCCAGCCCGGCGCCCAGGGCTCCGTTGTTCTTCAGCCAGCGCCACAGGCTCACAAACAGCTCTCGCTGAGGCAGCAGTGCCCGGGCCTCGTCCACGCCCAGCATCTCCTGCCGGCGGTACTTTTCCATAAGCACACGCTCCTGCCGGGCGCGGCTGGGCGTGGGCCGAATATCAACCACATGCAGCTGCAGCGTGCGCGCACCGCGGTATTCGTTGATCTGGGGATAGAAGGCCACATCCACCCGGCTGCCCGGCTCGGGCATGCAGTCGCCGGCGGAAAAGAATATGGCGTCCAGGGTCACGCCGCGCTTGGACAGCTTCAGCTTCAGATGCCGTCCTGCGCCCACCAGCGAGCGGGCCATGACCTGCGCCCCCGTCAGACTGATCACCGGACGGGGATTGCCGGTGCCGTAGGGCTCCAGCCGCTCCAGCAGCTCCACGCCCTTCAAATCAAGCAGCTCCGGCTCCTCCAGCTGCACATCCACCTCCAGCTCGGGAACGCTGGCATGGACAGCCTGCGCGGCCACCTGGGTGCGGATGCGCTGGGCCAGCGCCAGCACATTTTCTTCTCGAACGGTAAAGCCGGCGGCCAGCTCGTGTCCGCCGAAGGCCTCCAGCAGATCCTGACAGCCCTCCAGCACGGAAAACAGGTTGATGCCGCCGTAGCTGCGGCACGAACCCTTACCCACTCCACCGGACAGGCAGATCATAAAGGTGGGGCAGCCGTGCTGCTCGGACAAGCGGGAGGCCACGATGCCCACCACGCCCTGATGCCAATGGGGGTCGGCCAGCACGATGGCGTTTTTCTGTGGCATATCGGCCAACATTCCCTCGCATTGGGCAAAAATGTCCGCCTCAACGCTTTGGCGTTCCCGATTGAGACGGCACAGCTCCTGAGCCAGCGCCCGGGCGCGCTCGGCGTCCCGGGTGAGCAGCAGCTCCACCGCGGTGCCCGCCTGACCCATGCGGCCGGCGGCATTGAGTCGGGGGGCAAGGGCATAGCCGATGGACACGGAGTTGAGGGGGCGGTTGTCCAGCCCGGCCTCACGCACCAGCATGGCAAGCCCCACCCGACGAAAGGCAGCCAGCGCACGCAGCCCCTTTTGCACGATGGCGCGGTTTTCCCCCACCATGGGCATCACATCGGCCACCGTTCCGATGGCGGCCAGATCACAATACGCGTCCAGCACCGCGCTCTCGCCCTGCGCCCCGGCCAGGGCCATGGCCAGCTTCAGCGCCACGCCCACGCCGGCCAGCCCCTTGAAGGGGTAGGGACAATCGGGGCGATGGGGATCCACCACCGCGGCGGCAGGGGGCAGCTCCTCCTTACATTCGTGGTGGTCGGTGATGACCACATCCACCCCCAGCGACCGGGCGTAGTTCACCTCGTCCACGGCGGTAATGCCGCAGTCCACGGTGACGATCAGCCGCACGCCGCGCGCGGCCAGCGAGGCGATGGCCTCCCGATTCAGGCCGTAGCCCTCCTCCAGCCGGTCAGGGATATAGGAGATCACCGTTCCCCCCTGCTCGGTGAGGAACTGGGTCAGCAGACAGGTGGCGGTAATGCCGTCCACATCATAGTCGCCGTATACCGCGATGGTCTCCCCCTGCTCCAGCGCAAGGCGCAGGCGTTGCGCCGCCCGATCCATATCCTTCATCTGCTCCGGCGCACACAGGGGAGTGTCCTCTGCAGACAGGAAGGCACGGGCCTGCTCCAGCCGGTTCAGACCCCGGGCAGACAGCACCGCGGCCACCAGTGGGTGTACCCCCTCCCGCTCCAGCGCCGCGCGCCCCTCGGGGTCGGCGGGGGCGGTGTTCCAGATTTTATAACGCATGGCCGCTCCCCTCCTTTCCGGGCCGTATCGCACAAATGGATACAAGGCGGCAATAATACTCTTTATTATATCACAGGTCAAGAGTTGATTCAAGAAAAAGCCGTCCGCTTCCCCTAAAGAATTTCACTCTGCCCAAAGAAAAACCACCCCTTCGGACAACCGTCCGAAGGGGTGGAGCGATGGGTATGATCGGGCTGTAGGCGCGTAAGGCGCCATCAGTACCGCCGCACCACGGCAACCACCTTACCGATGATCTCGGCATAGGTGCCGTCAATGGGCTCGTAATCCGGGTTTTCCGGCAGCAGCCACACCTTGCCGTCCTTGCGGCTGAGGGTCTTGACCGTGGCCTCGTCCTCAAACAGGGCGACCACGATCTCGCCGTTTCGGGCGTCCTGCTGGCGGTGGACTACCACCAGATCGTCGGGCAGGATGCCGGCGCCCAGCATGGACTCGCCCCGTACGCGCAGGGCAAAATGCTCGCCCTCCAGCCCGTCGGTGTCAAAGGTCAGGTAATCCTCGATGCACTCCTGCGCCAGAATGGGAGAGCCGGCGGCCACGCTGCCCAGAATGGGCACCTGATCGGCGTGGGGATCGGCCTCCTCCGCCACCCCCTGTCCGGGTAGCGTGATGGCCCGGGTCTTGCCCTCGGCCTTGATGATGACCCCCGCGTCCTCCAGCCCCTTCAGGTGGAAGTGGACGGTGGAGGGGGATTTCAGCCCCACCGCCTCCCCGATCTCGCGCACCGAGGGGGGATAGCCGTGCTGGGCGGCAAAGGCGCGGATATAGTCGTAGATCTGCTGCTGCTTGGCGGTCAGTTTCATGGTGGAGCGGCCCCTTTCTATGTGTACACAAACAGATGTTTGATTCAGTATAGCACAGCTTTTTCGCAAAGTCAAACAAATGTTCCAAAAAATTGGACATTGTGCAGATGTAAATAATTTATTAACTGGTGCGGAAAGGTCTGGAAATTTTCCTGCGTGGCATTATAATAAACATGATATTTTTTCAAGGAGGTAACCGCATTGCTTTCCCTGTTTCTGACCCACCTGAAGGGACTGAAAAAGGACGCGGTCAAGTCCCCCGTCCTTATTTTGCTTGAGGTCGCCTTTGAACTGATGCTCCCGCTGGTGATGACCGCCATCGTGGACGAGGCGATCCCTGCCGGGGACACCTTTCGCATCTTCCGGCTGGGGGCGCTGATGCTGGTGCTGTCCGCCGCCGCCATGACCTGCGGTGTGCTGTCGGCCAAATACGCCACCTTTGCCAGTCAGGGCTTCGCAGCCAATCTGCGTCAGGCGCTGTTTGACAAGGTGCAGGAGTTTTCCTTTGCGGATATCGACCGCTTCTCCTCCGCCTCCCTCATCACCCGCATGACCAACGATGTCAATGCCCTGACCATGATGCTCAACATGGGTCTGCGGATGCTCTTCCGCGCCCCGGCGCAGCTGATTTTCGCGCTGGTCATCAGCTTTACCATCAACGCCCGGCTGGCCTGTGTGCTGCTGGTCATCATCCCCGTGATGGCGCTGGCCATCGCCCTTGTGATGCGACTGGGCACGCGGCTGTTCGCCGTGCTGCAAAGCCGCATCGACGCGGTGAACGGCACGCTGCAGGAAAACCTCATCGGCATCCGGGTGGTCAAGGCCTTCGTGCGCGAGGAACACGAGCAGGAAAAGTTCGCCGCCGCCAATGACTCGCTGACCCGTGCCGGCATGAATGTGGGTATGCACATCATCACCATCATGCCCATCATGACCATCGCCATGAACGCGGCCACGCTGGGCGTGCTGTTTCTGGGCGGACGCATGGTGATGGAGGGCACATTCCTGCTGGGCGACCTGCAGGCAGTACTCAACTATGTGGCTCAGGTGCTGATGAGCGTGATGATGGTGGCCATGACCCTGCTCAACCTCGCTCGCTCCCAGGCCTGCGCCAAGCGCATCCGGGAGGTGCTTTCCGCCCAGCCCACCGTCCGCGACCCCGAAGGGTGCGTCCCCTCCTGCCTGCCTGCTCCCCGGGGCAAGGTGGAGTTCAAAGATGTCAGCTTCCGCTATGTGACCGGGGGCAGCGGAGACGATGTGCTCAAGAACATCAGCTTCACCGTGGAGCCGGGGCGCTTTGTGGCCATCGTGGGCGGCACCGGTACGGGCAAGTCCTCACTGGTCAACCTGATCCCCCGGTTCTACGATGTGACCGGTGGCGCGGTGCTGGTGGACGGCATGGATGTGCGGGACTACCCGCTGGAGCAGCTGCGCTCGCGTATCGGCATGGTGCTGCAGACCAATGTGCTTTTCTCCGGCACTATCCGGGAAAACCTGATGTGGGGACGGGAGGACGCCACCGAGCAGGAGATGATCCAGGCCGCCAAAGACGCCCAGGCCTACGATTTTATCATGTCCTTCCCCGACGGCTTTGACACGGTACTCACTCAGGGGGGCACCAATGTGTCCGGCGGTCAGAAGCAGCGCCTGTGCATCGCCCGGGCCATGCTGCGAAAGCCCGCCATCCTGATTCTGGACGACTCCACCTCCGCCGTGGACTCGGCCACCGAGGCCGCCATCCGCGCGTCCTTTGCCAAGAATTTGAAAGACACCACCGTCATCATCATCGCCCAGCGCATCTCCTCGGTGCGCGATGCCGACGAGATCCTGATTCTGGACGACGACCACATCGTGGGTCGGGGCACCCACGAACAACTGCTGGCCGACAACGCCATCTATCAGGAGATCTATCAGTCTCAGCAGGAAGGAGTGGGTGCGTAATGGCAGGACCTCATCGCGGACCCGGACCGGGCGGACCCCCTCCCGGAGGGCCGGGCGGCCCCGGCGCACGGGGCGGCTTTCAAAAACCGAAACATGCACGCAAGACCGCGCTGCGCCTGTTCACCTATGTGGGCAAGAGCAAGCTGACGCTGCTGCTGGTGCTGGTGTGCCTGCTGGCCTCGGTGGGCACCAATTTGGCCGGCACCTACCTGCAGCGCGGCATCATCAACGACTTCATTTGGTCCGGCTGCACCGATGTGGGCGGCTTCCTGCTGTCCATTTTGGGTTTGGCGGGCGTGTACCTGCTGGGCGCCGGCGCCTCCTATGTGCAGTCT
>JAGBTC010000245.1 GCA_017631545.1 Oscillospiraceae bacterium | reverse complement strand
GCAAGTCCCGCCGCGCCAAAGGCCATGGTGTACACCGCACTCCCCTGCGCCGCCAGATCCATGCCAAGACCCAGTGCAACGCCGACCCCGGCACCCACGCCCACGCCGGCCTGCCAGCCGCAGGCCAGCACCGTCACTGCCGTCAGCCACCGCCCCAGCGACACATCCGCGTATATGTACTGCTGGGACAAAGTGATGTACACCGCACCAGCCAACAGCACCCACCAGCGGCTGTGGGTGCGCCGCTCCTCGTCCAGCACCTCGCGAAAGCCGTAGGCGGCCACGGCGGTCAGCGCCACCTCGGTCACATAGCAGATCACATCCTGCGTGCGCCACCCACGCTGGGACAGGTAGACAAAGCCCGTACAGGCATTCATCAGCGCAGCCGCCGCCGGCATGGTCCACGGCAGGTGGTAGAGCTTCACATCGTAAAAGGCGAAGGCCAGCGAAAAGGTCAGAATGGCAGCGGACACATACCGCAGCCCCTCCACCAGCCCCAGCAGGGTCAAATATCCAAAGCTGCTGCCCAGCAGTGCCATAGCCGCGCACAGCCCCGACCCGGAGCCGCCCACCAGCGCCACCCCGAAGGGGGCACAGCTGCCAAACAGCTTCCCTCCCGCCAGCACCGCCCCCAGCAGAAAATGACTTGCCCCCTGCACCGTACCGGACAGCACCGGCCCCTCCAGCACCAGCTGCCCCGTGCGAATGACCTCTGCCCGCACCCGTGCCAGCCGGGTACGCAAATTTTCCTTCGTTGCCATAAAAATGCCTCCTGTCGGGATGCTTGTCCCTGCCTGTTTTCCACAGTATAATCCATTTTCTGGAAAAACAGCGTCGGAAAAGGCCGTCTGTACCGCGACAAGGCAAATTTATTTGGGAAGAAACAAAAAAAGAGCCGGGGCGTGTCTGCCCCGGCTCTTTGCCAATGATTTATACCGTTTTCCCGGCCAGTATCTCCATGAAATCCTTGTAATTTTCCTCCAGCAGTCTGGGGGTGTCCAGTCCGTAGGGGCACTTGGCTTTGCACGCGCCGCATTTCAGACAATCCTTGATTTTCTCCATGCGGGCGATGCCCTTCTCGTCCGTCCACGCCGCCGTGGGCGCGCGGCGCACCATCAGGGACATGCGAGCGCAGTTGTTGATCTCGATACCCACCGGGCAGGGCATACAGTAGCCGCAGCCCCGGCAGAATTCTCCCTGCAGCTGCACCCGGTCACGCTCCACCACCAAGGCCAATTCGTCGCTCAGCGTGGGCGGCTGGTGAATGAAGGAAAGGAATTCCTCCAACTCCTCTGCCCGCTGGATCCCCCAGATGGGCAGCACATGCTCATACTGCGCCAACCACGCGTAGCAGGCGGCCGCATTGGTGAGCAGCCCGCCGGACAACGCCTTCATGGCGATAAAGCCCATACCGGCCTTGGCGCAGGCCTCCACCACCGCGATATCCTTCTCGTCGGCAAGATAGCAGAAGGGGAATTGCAGCGTCTCGTACAGGCCGGAGGCGATGGCCTCTAGCGCCACCTCGAAGCGGTGGGTGGTGATGCCGATGTGGCGGATCTTCCCCTGCGCCTTGGCCTCCAACGCCGCCTCATACAACCCGGTGCCGTCCCCGGGGCGGATACAGGTGGTTGCCTGATGGAACTGGTACAGGTCGATGTAGTCGGTGCGCAGGTTGGCAAGGCTCTGCGCCAGATGCGCGCGCAGCTCCTCCCCCGTTTTGGCGTGGGACTTGGTGGCAATAACCACCTTGTCGCGCATACCTTCAAAGGCCTCGCCCACCTTCACCTCGCTGTCGGAGTACATGCGCGCGGTGTCAAAAAAGCGCATACCGCCCTCGTAAGCGCGGCGCAGCAGTGCCACCGCCTCCTGTTTGGACACCCGCTGAATGGGCAGGCAGCCAAAGGCGTTGCGCTCCACGGTGATGCCGGTTTGACCCAAAGTTACCTTGGACATGATATCGCTCCTTTCCATATGAGTTTCCCCGCCACGGCTGTGGCGGGGAAACAGGGACTTTATCACATGCTCTTGAGCTGCTCGGACAGTTTTTCCACCAGCTCGGCCAGCTTGACCGCGCGCTCCTTCTCGGCCTCCACCACGGCGGCAGGGGCCTTGTTCACAAAGCCGGGGTTGGACAGCTTGGCGTTGAGCTTGGCCAGCTCGTCGGAGTTCTTCTTCAGCTCCTTCTCGATGCGGGCCTTCTCCTTTTCCAGGTCCACCAGCTCACCCAGCGGAATGAACAGCTGGGCGGCGTGGGTAACGATGACCACCTGTCCGGCGGCGTCGGGCGCCTGATCGGCGGCGACAATGGTCACCTCGCTGGCGTAGCCCAGACGCTTGAGGAAGGGGATGCCGGCGGCAAACACATCCTGCTGGTCGGTGACTACGGTCAGCTGCGCCTTCTTGGAGGGAGGCACATTCATCTCCGCGCGGCGGGTACGGATGGCGCGGATGGCGTCCATCACCTGCTCCAGCGCCTTTTCCTCGGCGGCGAAGTCCAGTTCTTTGCGGTACTGGGGCCACTGCTGCAGCATGAGGAAGTCGCCCTCGTGGGGCAGTGCCTGCCAGATCTCCTCGGTGATGAAGGGCATGAAGGGGTGCAGCAGCTTGAGGATCTCGGTCAGCACGTAGCACAGCACCTGCTGGGCGCGCACCTTGCTGTCCTCATCCTCCCCCTGCAGGCGGGACTTGGTCAGCTCGATATACCAGTCGCAGTAGCTGTCCCAGATGAAGTCATACACCTTCTGGGCGGCCACGCCCAGCTCGTAACGATCCATGTTGTCCGTCACGTCGGGAATGAGGCTGTTGAGCTTGGACAGGATCCACTTGTCCTCCAGCTCCAGCTTCTGGGGCAGCTCACACTTGTCGATGGTCAGGTTCATCATCAGGAAACGACTGGCGTTCCAGATCTTGTTGGCGAAGTTACGCATGGCCTCGCATCGCTCGGTGTAGAAGCGCATATCGTTGCCGGGGCTGTTGCCGGTGACCAGATTGAAGCGCAGGGCGTCCGCGCCATAGGTCTCGGCGATTTCCAGCGGATCAATGCCGTTGCCCAGAGACTTGGACATCTTGCGGCCCTTGTCGTCGCGCACCAGACCGTGGATGAACACGGTGTGGAAGGGGGGCATCTTGGTATGCTCGCAGGCGGAGAAGATCATGCGGGCCACCCAGAAGAAGATGATGTCGTAGCCGGTGACCAGCACATCGGTGGGATAGAAGTACTTCAGATCCTCGCTGTTCTCCGGCCAGCCCAGAGTGGAGAAGGGCCACAGAGCGGAGGAGAACCAGGTATCCAGCACGTCGGGATCG
>JAGBTC010000244.1 GCA_017631545.1 Oscillospiraceae bacterium | reverse complement strand
GCCCCAGCAGCGTCAGCCCCACACGCACCAGCGCCCCTCGCGCACCGGCGTGATTTGCCACCCGGCTAAGGGCGGCGGTCAGTACCGCGTAGCACACCGCACCGGACAGCAGCACCACCCTCAGTTCCAACCTAGCCCCCACCAACGCACCGGAAGCAACCCCCTGCCCCTTCAGCAGACTGAGAGCAAAGATTCCGCCGCCAAAGGCAAAAGCAAGGGCGAAGAAAATAATGATCTGACGCAGCAGACGGCGGCTCGCCCCCAGCCCCACCAGCACCATGACCGCCGCGCAGACCAGCTGCCACAACGGCCGGCGCAAAAAGCCCAGTTCGGGCAGTACCGCCGCCCCGGCATAGGCGCCGCCCAGCGCCGCCCCAAGCCCCATGCGTCCCCGACGCAGCGGCTCACCTGCCAGACGGGCCGAGGCCAGCAGCAGCAGATAATCCATGATCGTATTGAGTATAATCAGGCTGTCAAGATATACCACCGTCACCTTGCTCCCCCCTCACCGGGACATTATACCGGCGTGTCCTCCCGGAAAAAGGTCACATATGGGAGATGGACAGAAAAAAGCACACCGCGAAGGGCTCGCGGTGTGCTTGCATATTCAGATACCCCGGTTCAGTGTTTTCCGCAGACGGATCTTCCCCTCCAGCGCCTGATCGATCAGGCCGAGGAATTTTTCCTTATCCTCCGGCAGACCGCCCTTGAGGGGCAGGTAGTTGGAGGCGTGGTTGCTGGTGAAGTGCAGCGGATCCACATCCAGCAGCTCAATGAGCATATGGCACTCTTCCAGAATATGCTCGGGCGTGCAGACGGTAAAACGACCGGCCAGCACATCCTCACCCAGCGGTGTCCCCTTCGCAGGGGCAAAGGTCATGGCAGACAGGTGACGGGGCTTCATTTCGTTGATGATGCGAGCGGAGGATCGCACATGCTCCTCCCAATCCCCCTCCTGTCCGGTCAGCCCGAGGATGATAATAGCCCACAGGTCGATACCTGCCTCCACCATGCGTTGACCGGCCTGCAGCATCTGCTGGGCGGTGCAGCCCTTGTTGATGGCGGTAAGCACCGCGTCGCTGCCGCTTTCCACCCCCAGATAGGCACGGGAAAGACCGGCGGCACGCAGCGCCTTCCACTCCTCCAGCGACTTGGCCAGCGTACTCTTCGGTCCGGCGTAGGTGGTCACCTTCTGCAGGTTGGGAAAGCTCTTGTACAGCTTGTTCAGCACCTGCAGCAGCTCATCTGTCTTCATGATGATGGCGTCGCCGTCCATGAGAAACACCCGTTCCAGCCCCGGCCCATAGTAGGCGCGAGCCATGTCGATGTCCTCAAGGATCTCCTCCACGGGACGGATACGGAATTTCTTCTGCTTGTACATGGCGCAGAAGGTGCATTTATTATGGGAACACCCGATGGTGCATTGGAGCAGATAGCTTTTCCACTCCCCCGGCGGACGGTACAAAAGATCGCTGTCGTATCGCATATGGGTCACCCTTTCAAAATGTCTTCACAGGCCGCGCACATGGCGTCCATCTCCGCGTCCGTGCCGATGGACACACGCAGATATTGGCTGATGCGGGGCTTGTTGAACCAGCGCACCAGCACCCCCCGCTCACGCAGCCCTTGCTGCAGCTGCTCCCCCGTCTTGTCCGGGTGGGTGATGAAAAGAAAGTTGGCGTTGGAGTCGTGGACGAAAAAGCCCATGGCGCGCAGCCGCTGGGCCGTGCGCTCCCGGGTGTGCATCACCATGGTACGGGTGCGCTCAAAATACTCCACATCCCGGATGGCCGCCTCGCCGGCAGCCAGCGCCAAGCGATCCAACGGATAGGAATTGAAGGAATTCTTCACGCAGTTCACGCCGGCGATCAGCTCGGCGCTGCCCAGCGCATAGCCGATCCGCATTCCGGCCAGCGACCGGGACTTGGACATGGTACACACCACGATCAGGTTGGGATACTCGTTGATCAGCTCCACCGCAGATTGCGCGCCAAAGTCGGCGTAAGCCTCATCCACCAGCACCACCGCGTCGGGATTTGCGTGCAGAATACGGCGGATCTCGCTCAGGGGCAAAGTGCGCCCGGTGGGGGCGTTGGGGTTGCAGATGACCGCGCCGCCGTTGCCGCCCAGGAACTTTTCCACGGGCAGCGTAAAATCCTCATTCAGCGGAATCTGCTCATAGTCCAGCCCAAACAGCTCGGTATAAACGGGATAAAAGCTGTAAGTGATGTCAGGGAACACCACCTTTTTCCCGGGGAAGAAAAAGGCGTAGAAGCACAGTCCCAGCACCTCGTCCGAGCCGTTGCCGCAGAATACCTGCTCGGGCTTAAGGCCGTGATATTCGGCGATGGCCTGCCGCAGGGCGGTGGCCTCCGGGTCGGGGTACAGGCGCAGTGCGCTGTCCTCCACCGCACCGATGGCCTGCATCACCTTGGGCGAGGGTGGGTAGGGATTTTCGTTGGTATTAAGCTTGATAAACACTCGATCCTTGGGTTGCTCCCCCGGGGTATAGGGGACAAGATTCTGAATGCGTTCGCTCCAATATTTCTTCATTGTGCAGACACCTCCGGGGCGCAAATCCATTTCTTAATGCTCTTTTCCACCTTGCTTCTGGGGAGCATCAGCTCATGGCCGCAGCCCTGACAGCGCAGCTTGAAATCCATGCCCACCCGCAGCACCAGCCAACTGCGGCTGCCACAGGGATGCTCTTTTTTCAGTTCCAGAATGTCGTTGACATGAATATCCATGGCGCTCCTCCAGACCAATTTTCCTTATTATAAATGCCCTCAATTTTTCTGTCAATGAGGGCGGCCGTTCTTTTCTTGTTCCCCGGCTGTTTTTTCCTGCCAAACCCATGGGTAAGACCTTGCAACAGCACAA
Organism: Oscillospiraceae bacterium; assembly: GCA_017631545.1. GTDB lineage: Bacteria > Bacillota > Clostridia > Oscillospirales > Oscillospiraceae > Lawsonibacter. The sequence goes on along the minus strand of JAGBTC010000244.1, from coordinate 2,960 downwards.
AAAAAGAAGTATAATATTTTGTTGTTTCCATCCGTTTTTTACAGAAAGGAGCTTGCATGAAAAAGCTGTTTCGTTCTCTGACCGCTGTGCTGATGTGCATCGGTTTTGTACTGCCCATCCACGCATTGAGCGTGGAACAGGCCATAGAGCTTCTGGATACCCATTACATCGACGACCTCCCCCCTGCCGCCTATCAGGCGCAGACATTGGACGAGCTGCTTGCCGCCCTGAACGACCCGTACACCGTCTATCTGTCCGCCGAGGAATACCGGCAATTTTTGGACAGCATCAACGACGAAAAGACCATCGGCATTGGGGTTTCCATTCAGGAGGATCCCCGGGGCATCTTCATCTCCTCCGTGCTTGAGGACACGCCGGCACAGGAGGCCGGGCTGGAACCGGGCGACATCATCACCACCGCCAACGGTGTGAGGCTGACCTCCACCGAGGTGGCCACCGCCCAGCTCACCGGCGAGGAGGGCACCGCCGTGACCATCCGCGTGCTCAAGCAAAACGGCATTGAGGTGGAGCTGGAGCTGATCCGCCGCCCCTTCTCCGTGGCAACCACGGTGCGTTCCGGCTTATCCAACAACGGCAACGCCGGACTGATCCTTTGTACCAGCTTCGGGGACGAGACCCCAAAGCACTTTACCGAGGTCATCACCAAGTATGAGGACGCGGTCAACACCTGGATCATTGACCTGTCCGGCAACCCCGGCGGCACCTCCACCTCCGGCTCCTCCGCCGCCGGCCGCTTTGTGGGCTCGAAAGTCACCTTCTATCTGCGCGACGGTGAGGACTATTACCGCTATGGCTTCACCACCGACATCAACCCCCGCATCACCGATCATCCTGCGATTCTGCTGACCACAGGCAGCACTGCCAGCAGTGCCGAGCTGTTCAGCGCCGCCATCCGGGACTACGGGGCCGGCATTGCCGTGGGGCAGCGCACCTTCGGAAAGGGCATCGCACAACAGGCGTTTGACGAAACCGCCTTTCCCGAATTATTTGACGGCGACGCGCTGAAGATGACCACCTACCGCTTCTTCTCCCCCGACGGTGCCACCAATGACGGTTTGGGGATTTTGCCCACCCTGATGATCTCCTACGAGAACATCTACCCCGTTGCCCTGCTGCTCAGCGCGCCGTCCGAGGGGAAAGAGGGCGACTTGCTGGATCTGGACATCGCCGGTTCCTCTTTCTGTGTTGACCTGGAACTGGCCGCTTCCGAGCCCTATCGCTCCGCCTTTACCGAGCTGCTGGAAGCGCTCCCCCCCTCCGCCAAGCTGTACTATTGCAAGCAGGGCCAGGACTGGCAGGAACCAACCCCCGCACAGCTGGCCCAGCAGCTGGGTCTTACGGGCTACACGCCGCGCACCTTCTCTGACGCTGCCCACAGCCCGTACCTGCACTCCATCAACACGCTGGCCGTTTACGGTCTGGTGGGTGGATACGGTGACGGCACCTTCCGTCCGGATGCCCCCGTCACCCGGGCAGAATTTTGTGCCATGCTGACCAATCTGTTCGGACTGGAGCTGCCCCCGGTCAGCCGGTCCGCATTCTCCGATGTGAACACGGCCAGCTGGTACGCCCCGGCCGTGCATGCCATGCACGACAAGGGCTATCTGACCGGCTATGAGGACGGGAGCTTCCGCCCCGACGCCCCCATCACCCAGGAGGAGGCGCTGTGCATTCTGGCCAAAGCGACGACCTACCTGAATATGTTCGCCTATAATATTCAGGCGCAGGAAAAGCAGGACGCCCCTCTGGACGCATACGGCCAGTACAGCGAATGGGCCAGACCTGCCGCCTGGCTGCTGGACGAATTTGAAGTGAGCCTTTCCGGCGTACAGCCGCAGGAAACCGCCTCCCGGGCGCTGGCTGCCGAGCTGCTGTGCCGGATTCTGACCAAAACCGGCGTGCTTTGGGATTGATGAATACACTCTCAGGAAGAAAGGATTGACAACCATGACTAAAATTGACATTATCTCCGGCTTTCTGGGCGCCGGCAAGACCACGCTGATCAAAAAGCTGCTGCAGGAGGCATTTTCCGGCGAAAAGATCGTCCTCATTGAAAACGAGTTTGGCGAGATCGGCATCGACGGCGGCTTTCTCAAGGAGGCCGGCGTGCAGATCACCGAAATGAATTCCGGCTGCATCTGCTGCTCGCTGGTGGGCGACTTTGGCGAAGCGCTCAAGCAGGTGCTGGACACCTACGCCCCCGACCGCATTATCATCGAACCCTCCGGCGTGGGCAAGCTGTCCGATGTCATCGCCGCTGTGGAGCGGGTGAAGGACGGCGACGCTCCCCTTGCGCTGAACAGCTTTGTCACCGTGGTGGACGCCATGAAGTGCAAAATCTACATGAAGAACTTCGGTGAGTTTTTCAACGATCAGGTGGAACACGCCAGCGCCATTCTCCTCTCCCGCACCCAGAATGTGGACGAGGCCAAGCTGCACACCGCCGTCCACCTGCTGCGCGAGCATAACTCCAAGGCCGCCATTCTCACCACCCCCTGGGATCAGCTGACCGGCGAACAGATCCTGCAGGCCATGGCAGGCGGACACGATCTGGCCCACGCCATGCTGGAGGAACTTTCGCACCGCCACCACGACCATCACGAGCATGACGCGCATTGCGATTGCGGCTGCCATGACCATGAGCATGAGCATCATCACCATGAGCATGACGAGCATTGCGACTGCGGCTGCCACGACCATGAGCACGACCATGAGCATGAGCATGAGCATCATCACCATGAGCATGACGAGCATTGCGATTGCGGTTGCCATGACCACCACGGTCATGAGCAGGACGCCTGCGCCGCCTGTCATGTAAACCACCATCACCACCACGCAGACGAGGTGTTTACCTCCTGGGGACGGGAGACTCCCAACAAGTACACCCGGGAGGATCTGCAGGAGATTCTGTCCACCCTTGCCATGACCGAGGATTGCGG